>JAITIZ010000349.1 GCA_031279215.1 Planctomycetaceae bacterium | reverse complement strand
AAAATTCTAGCGATTGAACGATGTCCCGAAATTCGTGCGGGACCTGGACGCGTAGTTTTGACAACGGTCAATCATTTAAGCCGCGGCGTTTGTGATTTAACGTACAAAAATTCTACTGGTCAAAATGAAACGATTCGTCCGACGTCGTCTCACCGTTTTTATAGTCTTGATCGCAAAGATTGGATTCATATCGGCGACGCAAATTCTGGTGAGAAACTTCAAGGATTCAACAACGATATTATAACAGTTATCTCTTGTCAACCTCTTGACAAAACCAAACGCGTCTATAATATGACCGTCGAAGACGATCATGTGTATCACGTCGGGAAGTTGAATCTGTTAGCTCATAATATTGGTTGTTTAACATATATTGATGAACAATCTGGTTGGGTATCGCCACAAAAACTATCTTATGGTATGGATAAAAATGAATATAAAATTCACGTTCTGAAACATACGCCTGGCGGATGGCATGGAATCAATGATACGGTATTTAATCTTGAAAAAGATGCTGATGTTTTTGCTCTATTGGATGAAGCATGGCAACGTCGCGGTTTGGGTAAAAAACTACCACGAGGACGTATTGAATATACAATAAACATGGGAAAAATTATTGGGACCAAAGGTGAAAAGAAAATATGTATGATAATTGAACAGGCTACATATAATGATCATTTTAGTGTCGTAACTGCTTTTCCTATAAAATAAAATTATAAAATAGGATTTTGATTGTCATGCTAAAAATAATAAAACCTGACGGATGGTGGGATAGACAGCCGCGATGTCCCATTTTGAAGTGTCCGGGAAGAATTGTTAACATTAAATGTAAATTGACTGGACAAGTATTACATTGTTGTAGTGAATGTTTGTTATATTTTGTTGGTAAATCAATACCGTCAAAGGATACTCCATGTACTAGTGGCAGATGGTATGACAACATGCTTTGCTTAGATGAAGAATCAGGAAATTCATGGGAATTGACAGAGGAAGAAGTAACTCCAACATGGGATGTTGATCATTATTTTAAACATGTTTATAACCCACATCGGTCTCCGAATGCAACAAAATCAATTACAGGAGATAATGGTACAGTTATTTGTCCCTATTGTCATAATATCGTAAAATTCAGTTACCATAAAGATAGGTATGGACGTACTTACAAACTTAAAGATATCAAAAACAACCGTTTGCAATCTTTTCTCCTTCCACACACGGGGCAAAAGATTCAATATTGTTGTTTCTGTAATTCTATTTATCCTGAATATCGTGAACCATACAGTTTCTTCTATGGCGGTACTCTTGATATGTATTTGGCATTACTCGGTATTATTCAATTTTGTGACACATAATACAAAAAAATATTTTCATAGATTACAGATGGCTATTTTATTCAAAAACGAAATGGATAACGATTACAAAAAATATATGTAAAACTAGGAGGATTCAATGATGGATAATAACTCGACCATATTTCGTAAGATAGGTAATTGCATCATTTTTACAATTGTAGCATGTCTATGTGTTTATATTTGGAACACATTTTTTGCCAGTTCCAAAATACCAGCAACCATTGCACCAACACAAAACGTTGCGACTGTACAAAAAGTAACGCCGAAATATAAACACACACGAATTGCCGACATTAAAGTTGGTGAACGTGTTGTTGTTTCGACGGACGATACACCACAACCAACAGCGGTTGATTTTGCAACATGGAAGAAGGTAACACTTTATGCCGAAGAGACTTGGTATGACGGAACGATTGACTCAATTAATGTTGTAACTCTTGTATCGCCGGAATGGATTGCGTTACATAATGCCCAAATTGGCAGTATGGTTCCGATTCCGCTTGATGTTCAGGAAATGGGATTGGATGAAAATTTACTTGCAAAAATTCTAGCGATTGAACGATGTCCCGAAATTCGTGCGGGACCTGGACGCGTAGTTTTGACAACGGTCAATCATTTAAGCCGCGGCGTTTGTAATTTAACGTATACGAATTCTGTCGGTCAAAGTGAAACGATTCGTCCAACGTCATCGCATCGTTTTTATAGTCTTGATCGCAATGATTGGATTCATATTGGAGATGCTCGCTTCGGTGACAAACTTCAAGGATTCGGTAACGATATTATAACGGTTGTCTCTTGTCAACTGCTTGGCAAAACCGAACGTGTCTATAACATGACCGTCGAAGACGAACATGTGTATCATGTCGGAAATTTGAATCTGCTGGCACATAATACAGGATGCGACGATATTATTTTATATCGAGCTCCACAAAGAACACAAGCTAATCCAGAGGCAGTTGTTATTCATGGATTCAAAACAGAGTCGGGAGGAATGACACACTTTGCTAAAGTTAAAGAGATTGCAGATGGATTTAGATTTCATTACCAAAATGGATTATATGAAGTAAAACTTTCTCCTGAAACTTTTGAGGATTTTATCACTCGTGGAATACTTGTCCGAGATCCATATTATGAACATGGAGAATCGTATTATATCCCGGCAAGTAAGCTTGAAGAATTTAATGATGCAATTATCGGGTTAATATACACTCCATAAGCTTCATATAATGATGATATATTTATTTGAAAAACAATAATTCTGAATTGGACATAACAAAATGTTAGAAATATTTTCAACGATAATTTGTGAACTTATTCAAAAGAAAGATCAGGGTTATTTTTTTGTTCACAATAAAGAATTGATTTATGTTCCCAATAATGAATTATCATGGAAATATGATTTTTGTGATACCAATACCATTCTTGTTTTTTTGAGTATTGGTCATTCAATGGCAGTGTTTATTACGGAATACAATTACATTGAAGGATTCTATCTTGGTTCACTTAAACGTGCAGAATTAACTAATCCCTATAAAGAGTTATTTAAACTTCCTCCTTCAACAGTTATTCGCGGTATTGTAAGTAATGTACAAGATTCAAAAACGCAACAACCAATAATTACATTTCCCAACTTTACTTATGGAAATTTTGAGTCGATTTGTAGAAAAATTCCTTTAGTCGTTGGTAAATCAGTTGATACTATTATCAGTTTTTTTACTTTATGTATGACACACGAACATCTCGGACTTGAATTGCCAACAAAACATACCAGAAAAAATTTTGATCAAAAGTATTGTGTTGAAAGCATTGATGATATAAAACGAATATCAAAAATTGATCCTACGAGATTAGATTATGGCAGTATTATTTCGGCTCATTTAATAAAAATTGAATCGTATGGACTTTGGCTTTCAGATGGATATAACATGATTTATGTTGATTTAATGGGAATCTTTTGGGACATGCGTTTTTCATTAGCCGATATAAAAATCGAAGATAAGCAAGTTTATATTTTAGGTTACGATTATGTGAAAGATTATTATTTAGGATCGATTAAACGTGCTGGTTTTAATCCGTACAAGGAACTTTCCCAATTTGAGCCGTCAACAATTTTTCAAGGAAAGATTATTGATACAACAAGTACAGGAGATACAATAATCTGTCTTCATAATGGTGCTATCGGTATATTAGAAAATGATACGATAACAAGAAAAAACAATGATACTATTGATGTTATTATCAAAAAATTATCACTTGATAAAGACTATGGTAATTTGATATTAGAGACGCCAAAACATCATTCATGTAAAAAAGTTTATTCATGAGAAATATGTATCTACTTGAATATAAAGCTAAAAGGATTCCAAGATGACTAATAACCTAACTATATTTCGTAAGATATGCAATTGTATTATTTTTACAATAATTGCATTTTCCTGCGTATATCTTTGGAACACATTTTTTGCCAGTTCCAAAATACCGGCAACGATTGCGCCAACACAAAACGTTGCGGCTGTACAAAAAGTAACGCCGAAATATAAACACACACGAATTGCCGATATCAAGGTTGGTGAACGTGTTGTTGTTTCTACAGATGATACGCTGAAATCTACCTCGGTTGATTCGGCGACTTGGAAAAAAGTAACTCTTCATGCTGAGAAGACATGGCATGACGGAACGGTTGACTCAATTAATGTCGTAACGCTTGTATCGTCCGAGTGGATAGCATTACACGATGCAAAAGTTGGATCAATGGTTCCGATTCCGCTTGATGTTAGAGAAATGGGATTAGATGAAAATCTACTTGCAAAAATTCTAGCGATTGAACGATGTCCCGAAATTCGTGCGGGACCTGGACGCGTAGTTTTGACAACGGTCAATCATTTAAGCC
>JAITIZ010000262.1 GCA_031279215.1 Planctomycetaceae bacterium | reverse complement strand
GTTATTGGTGTTGCAATACGTTTTGTTTTGTAATATATCAGTGGAATTTTTATTTTGTAATCACTCTTACGGGGTAAACCTCCGTCTAACGGCGGGGCTTGCCTCGCCATGATCTTTTTTCCTACGCCCTGAAAGGGCAACATACTGTAGTTGAGAGTGGATAGTGTCGCATGCGGAATGATTACCGTTTTGGTAGTAATCCGCTTGCGACACTCTCCACTATCAACTTTCCACTCTCAACTATTATACTGCCCTTTCAGGGCGAAGACCTTTTTAAACTTAAACAATAATTCCACTGATAGATTACTTTGTTTTTAATTTCCATCCGCCGCAGGGTTACAGGGTTAAACCGGCAAGTACACGGACGCAACCAGATTGATTCGTAAGAATCTAAGTTTTTGCGGCTGGTGTTGGTAATCCGCGTGCGATGGAGCCTCGCATTTCGGTATCGGATTGGATATTTTTCAATCGATAATAGTCCATAATACTGAGATTTCCGGAAGAGATTGCTTCGGCAATAGCAAAAGGAACTTCCGCTTCGGCTTCAACAACTTTTGCCCGGCTTTCTTCAATTCGTGCAACATTTTCCTGTTCCGCCGCAACCGCTAATGCCCGTCGTCCTTCTGCCCGCGCCCGCGCAACCCGTGTATCTGCTTCCGCTTGATCCGCTTGCAACCTTGCCCCAATATTTTCGCCAACATCAATGTCCGCAATATCAATTGATACAATTTCAAATGCTGTTTCGGAATCGAGTCGGCGTTCCAGAACTGTTTTTGAAATCCGGTCTGGATTTTCCAAAACTTCCCCTTGCGTATTTGCCGAACCAATCGCACTGATAATTCCTTCACCGACACGGGCAATAATTGTATCTTCTGTTGCTCCGCCGATGAGTTGCCGGAGGTTCGTCCGCACCGTAACCCGCGCTTTCACCTTGAGTTGAATACCGTTTTTGGCAACACCGTCAAGTGTTGTACGACCTTTGGACGGTGTTGGACAGTCAATAACTTTCGGATAAACACTCGTCTGAACCGCTTCAAGAACATTACGTCCCGCCAAATCAATTGCTGTTGCCAGTTTGTAGTCAAGATCGATAATTTTGGCTTTACTGGCGGCGATCATGGCTTTGACCACCGCAGGAACATTACCGCCGGAAAGATAATGAGCTTCAAGCGACTTGGTTGTAATAATCTGGTCGTCAAGCCCCGCCTGAACCGCCATAATTTTACTCCGAATAATAATTTCGGGATTGACCTTGCGAAAGGTCATACCAATCATATCCAAAATCCCAACTCCGGCTCCCGCCATAAGCGATTGAATCCAAAGCGGAAAAAATCGCAGGAAAATAATAAAACAAACCAGAATGACTAAAAAAATAAATCCGACACCAATCAATGTCAGGATTTGAGCCGGTTCTTGAGCAGAAAGTGCTTGCAACATCGCTGTAAAAAACAAATTAGAGTAATTGAAGTAACCAAAAAACTGCCGTAGAAAACAAAAACAACCCGTTTAATATACCGAATTTTAACAACACGTCCACTAGGTACGATTCTGAATTTTCTTTTATTTTACTTTAACTTCGTGAATCCAATGAAATATTGGCGGAGGACTTCCAGATATTAAGGCACCTTCAAAACATTCTTTTAGAAAAAGAGTCTTACCTTTTGGAGCTTTGTCGGGGTCGGGAAACGAATCACCTTTTTGTAAAATGGGTTGCTGTTCGGGAATACCGCCGAATGAGTAGGAACCGGCAACCTGACATGGAAACCAAAATCCTTGTGGAAGTGTTTTTTTGTTTGTTTCACGTCCAGAGGAATTTGTTGCGGTAAGTTCCGGTTTTAGTTCAAGATAAAATTCTGCGTAACAATGTTCCGGTAACCGGACAATCCTTGCCGGAATTTTGCCCGCACGGCAAAGAGCAACAAATAAACAACTCATGTCTTTACAATCACCAATCCAAGCTCCTTTCGGCATATTAATTACTGTCCATGCTCCTTTGGCGGGTTGATTTTTTCCTAATTCGTCATATTGGACATTGTCTTGTACAAAAGAGTAAAGAGATTCAACTTTATCCCAATCGGTTGTTTTATCTTTGGTGATTTCGTTGAACATTTTGACAAATTGTAATTTATTACATTCGATGGTTGGACTTTCTTTGAGATAAGGTTCCAATCCATGCGGAATTCGTTTCGGAATAACATAATCTTCTGTGTTGTCGGGCGGCAGGAGTTCGTAATTCAGAAGTTCAAAATTGACAACAACTTCAATTTTTCGATGTGGACGCATTCGACCAAGTACAAGAATCATTTCTTTAGCACCGTTGTTGACAATTCTGTACCGAATATTATTTGAAAGGGCAGCATCAATTTTTTCCTCATCAATTTTCACAACTTCCTGTTCAAACCAATCCATCGGAACCGGAATACTTACTTTGGCTTCCTCAATTTGAGAACCAGGTTCAATAACAATACCAGCCCGCCAAATTTGACGTTGACTATTCCCGCGTTTGGGACCGCCGTTTACGTTTTTTTTTTCATTGGTTCCGGCTGGGGCGTTCGTATTCGTTCCGAAATCAAACTGGGAAAATACCGCTGAGGAAAAAAATGTTATCACCAAAAAAACACTTACTGCGAACAACAAATTAACAAATGATTTACGTAGCATATTTGAATATGAGTATTCATGAAAAAATTGTAATATTTCAACGATTGAGTTGATTTGATTTTTGGCGTACAAATACATAAAATTACGAGTTTTATGAAAACCAATCAAACTGAATCGTTATAAAAATTAACACAGGAAACAGAATCGTAGCAATTAATCGTATTATGATAATTTTCTTGTTCGGTATTGTCAACAGGAATCACGGTAAAAAATGACGGTTATACTCAATCCTGCTATCAATTGGTTGTTTTTTTGAATGTTTGAAATTTGTAGTCGTTCAGATTTAAGAGGTAGGTGATCCCTTTGTCTTAATGACGTTTTTTTTCAGTGGTCATTGCGAATTTTTTTGTGTGAATTGGAAAACCGCTTATTTCTTAAGTCTTTTTATTTTCTAGGGTTATGTAAAATATTTTTAGGCGTTTTTGTTTTTTTATGTTTATTTACTTGCCCCAAACTATGTCAAAAATCTGTTTCAAAACCGGCCGTTTTGGGTAGGGAAGTGTCAGGAAGTGAATCGTCGCCAGTGAACGGGACCAAAAAATTAAAAAAATTGGACCATAGCCGTAATTTTCAACATATTCAAATGAAAATAATTACAAACCAAATAATATTGTAACACAAAAAACATAAAAAATTTAGAAAGGGCAGTTATTATTTATTTGATTTTAATTGGGCACGAAGTTTTGCAATTTGTTCATCTTTTTCATCAAGAGCCTTATTTTTTTCAGCAAGAGCCTTATCTTTTTTAGCAAGA
Source organism: Planctomycetaceae bacterium (assembly GCA_031279215.1). Classification (GTDB taxonomy): domain Bacteria; phylum Planctomycetota; class Planctomycetia; order Pirellulales; family Thermoguttaceae; genus WRKP01. The sequence continues at coordinate 72 of JAITIZ010000262.1, read as the reverse complement.
GCTTTATCTTTTTTAGCAATGAGTTGTTCTTTTTGGGTAAGATTTTTTTCTGTTCGAGTTAATTTGCGGCGG
>JAITIZ010000170.1 GCA_031279215.1 Planctomycetaceae bacterium | reverse complement strand
CCGGCTGCCACTAAAGAGGCAGCAATTAAGGCTGGCTTTTACGTGATCACCCAAAGCGGCGATACTGTTAAAATTGAAGTTCCCGAAGGTTTTAAACCGCGTGAATTTTGAGAAATATGTTATCCGTGTAAAAGAGAATAGTATTTTCAACAGTTAATATCTATTAATTTCTATTTGAAAGAGAATATTATGACGAATATTATAACTTGGTTTCGATTGTTAATTTTTTTCCAATTTTTATTTGTAATGACGGATTTATCGTTTTCCGAGACACCGATGACAAACGAAGCAACTTCCAGAGTAACCGCAAAATACACTACATCAAAGATTGTTCTTGACGGACGGCTTGATGAAGAGATTTGGGAGCAGGCGGAGATTGTCAGGGTTGAAAGGATTATTAAAAACGGCGAGGCGGTTCCGGTTCTTTCGACGAAGGTTCGTGTACTTTGGACGGCGGAATCTCTTTACATTGCTTATGTTGCTCCTTACCGAGAACTGATTACATTTGAACCGGCAATTTATGAAGGTAAACGGGTTGGTCTTTGGGAGCGTGATGTTGTTGAAGTGTTTATCAATCCGAATCCGAACACGATCAATCAATATTCGGAATATGAAGTGGCGCCGACAGGGGAAAAGATTGATTTAATGTTGGACTTACCGAATAAAGATTTTCTTTGGAACAGTCATTTTGAAGCTGCTGTCTATCTTGATTCTGAAATGAGACATTGGACAACCGAGATGCGTATTCCGTTTTCGGCATTTGGTGTTGATAAACCGACAAACGGAACACGTTGGCGGGTTAATTTTTATCGTCATGCAATTAAGGAAAATGTTTTTCTGGGTTGGCAACCGACGATGAACGATTCGGCTCATAGACCGGAACGTTTTGGAATTCTTGAATTTATTCAGTAGTATCAATCGTGATCCATAGAATCCACCAAGATCGTGAGGGTACAAAAATACTCACACAAAACGAGCATGAATCAACCGTTTGAGCAACGTTATAACGATCAACCATTACGTCGTGAAATATTTTGCGGACTTACAGTGGAGGGATTTTCGCGTGCTGCTATGCAGACTTATTGGCGAATTCCTGAGCTGAAACTTGGATTTGATTTAGGTTCCCAACCATGGTCATTTATGGGAACTCCGTATTGGTTTGTTTCCCACACGCACATGGATCATTTGTTAGCACTTCCGGCGTATGTTGCTCGGCGCCGGATGATGAAAATGGAACCGCCGACAATTTTTTTGCCGGAAGAGTCTGTTGCAACTGTTCGCCAACTTCTGGGTATTTTTTCGCGGTTGGATCATGGTTCGCTTCCCTGCCGGATCAATGGAGTAAAGCCGGGTGACGAAATGCTTTTATCGAATGGTTTGATCGTTTCTGTTATAAAAACATATCACACAATTCCTTCTGTCGGCTACATTGTCTGGGAACGCCGTAAACGTTTGAAGGAAGAATACCGTTTGTTGGATGAACCGGCAATTCGTAATCTGGCGATTTCTGGGGTTGAGGTTTCGCAGGAGATTCGGCTTCCGAAGGTTGCCTATCTTGGCGACAGCCGAATTCATACACTGGACGAAAATCCAATTATGTTTCAAGCGGATATTTTGATTATGGAACTTTCATTTGTTGCCAAACGTCATCGCGGGGAACAAATCCATAAATATGGTCATATTCATCTTGACGATATTGTTGATCGTCAACATCTATTCCAAAACGCTGTTGTGATTGCTTCTCATTTTAGTACACGTTATCTTGATACCGAAATTGAAACAACCGTACACCGCCGTTTACCGGATATGCTCAATGGACGTTTGATTCTCTGGTTCTGATGGACGTTTTTGTCCGTAAATAATCATTCGGCTTAAACGGTCGAACCAACGTTCTTGTTTGATCTTGTCCCAATCCGGTGCGGGATTATCAGCCGCAGCAATCGTAACAATGCAATCATCAATCATCTTGCCCTTGCAGGATTTTTCGTAATATGGAGTTCCTGCTCCGGCGGTTGCACACTTCACACTTCTAGCGGAGTTAAGAAGGAATAATAAAAACGGTAATATATCAGTGGAATTTTTGTTTTTTTGAGATCACGAAACACACGAAATAACGAAATACACGAAAATTATCTAAAAAACACTTTCGTATTTTTCGTGGTAATTGTTTATTTTCGTCCGCAGATTTACGCAGATTTTCGCAGATTTTAGTCCACAGATCTTCACAGATATTCGATATTATCAGATTTTCAAGGATTCTTTTTTGAGAGTACAAAATAACAAAACAAACAAAGGAAGAATAGACAAAAAATACAAAAAATTATTGTCAAAAAATTATTTAAAATAATCTGCGAAAATCTGCGTCATCTGCGGACAATTGGAATTATGTGGTCGTTAAGAAAATAGACAGTTACGAAGAAATTCCACTGATATATTACTAAAAACGCTGCTGAATAATTACAAAAATTTTGAGAACATCGCCATAACGATAAAGGTACGAAAAAAACTATTACAGCAATATTAGTGTGATACACTGCCAAATAGTTACGAATAATGAACTGTTATTTAATAAAATACTTGATGCAGACGAAACCGGCGATAAGGAGAATTGTCAGAATGATCACGCAATAATTGAAATATTTTTCGATACGGATTTTAATAGCGGGACCGAAGAAAAAGATGAGCAGGGCAACAAGATAGAATCTCAAACCACGTCCAATAATAGAAGCAAAAAACAGCATGAAAAGTGAAATTTGGCAAACTCCGGCGGCAATTGTGAAGATTTTATAGGGAATTGGAGTGAATGCGGCAATAAAAACAGCCCAGAAATCGTATGTGTGATACAAATTTTCTACTTTGCTAAAATTTTCTTGACTGAAAACGTAGGTAAAGAAAAAATCATGAGTTGTTTCCCAAAGTTTGAAGCCGATGTAATATCCAAGTATTGCTCCGAGAACGGAACCGATCAGACTGATTGTTGCGTACCAAAATGAGCGGCGCGGTTTGCTCACAGACAAAGCAATTTGTAACACATCCGGCGGAACCGGAAAAAAGGAACTTTCCATAAACGCCAGTACAAAAAGAACCGGACTACCATACGGAGTTTCTGCCCACGAAAGAACCCAATCGTAAAGTTGACGAATCGGACGTGTTAGATAATGAATTATGTTCATAAATATTTAAAAATTTGTTTTTTGTAAAAGCAATTTAATTTCTCATTGACTCCCCACATTGCATCCCAACTCAATGCGGTCAAAACTATACACAATAAACAGATTAAGAACAAGTCCCCCCAACAATAACCCCAACAGTAATTATTCGTAAATTATATACTCTTCACTCTTGAAATTTCGATTTTTATTACAAAATAGAGGTTTACCCCAAACGCCCCAACGGAGCAATCAACATTAGCGCAAGGCAACATCCTACGGGACGAGCGGTTTTAAGGGACATTATTTTCTACAACATCTTATCCCTAACGGGACAGCACATACCAACATTTATCACGAATCAAATTATTATCCCAAAATATAAAACAATCGGAAAAAATTCCACGAATATATTACGAAATTTACTGTTGTGAGCGGATACGGTTTTTCCATTGTTTCCATTGTGGGTTTTGCGGATCGAGTTTGATCATGCGGTCAAGAATTGCCAATGTTTGTGAAGTTGCGTTTTGCTGAAAATAGGAGACGGCTAAAGCGTATAAAAACGTAATGTTTTTCGGTTCCGACTGAATAATGTCCAATAATTCTTTTTCTGCTTCGTTATATCGTTTTAATTTGAGCAATAATAAACCAAGATTATATCGAACACGGTTTCGAGTTGCGGTTTGTCCTGTTGCGGTTTTGAGATTATTCGATGCTTGGCGAAGCATGGCAACCGCTTCATCAGAACGGTAGAGTTCCGCAAGCAATAAACCAAGCGAATAAGCAGTATTACCGTTGTCCGGCTCAATCCGTAACGCTTCCCGAAATTCTTTTTCTGCCGCAATATTGTTACCGCGTTCATGGTACAACATTGCCAGATTGATTCGTGACGGTAAGAAATTACTGTCGATTTCGAGTGATTGACGATAATATTCCAAAGAGGTACCGGTTAGACGTTCAATTAACGGTAACGCTATTTTTCGTGCTTCCTCAACCTCTGAAGCCTGCGAACTTTGAATAGACGCATTCAACCAACGATTTACTTCGTCAATCTTGGAAGCAACAAGATCATGCTCCAAAACCGCAAGATTCAAATATGCTGCTGCTTGATCATTATCAACCTTTTGGGCTGTAACATATTCCTGTTCAGCATTTTCGAACGATTTTTTAACATTGTCTTCTGTTAATGCAAAGGCATTTCTTGCCAAAACTCTTATTGTTTCGGTACGTACTGCCCGAACCGGATCATTGAGTAATGGTGTTAGATATTTCAATTTTACATCATCCGGTTGCGCTGCCAACGCTCCCAACGATGCAAACCGAACACACCAATCAGTGTCATTGAGACCATTCACACACACCGAAAAAATTTCATCTGTTACCTGATCTGTCGGAATACGGCTCAACAATGTAATCGCACCGGCTCGAATTACCGGACGAAATTCTTTATTTCCTTTATCACGAACAACTTTTAACAATTTTTGTACTGCAATTGGATCATCTCTTCTTCCGGCGTCAATTGCCAAAGCATAATGGTCTTCGGTGGGCCAAAGATCGCTGTATCCGATAGAAGTTTTACGTTTTTCGGCGTACCAACGGTCAACGTGATCTCTTGCCCATTCCAATGTTTCGCCTTTGTTTCTGTTACGGTGACAAATAGAACACGCATTGGGAACTCCGGCGGCAAGAGTTAATGCCGGACTCGGTTTCCGAATACTGTGATCACGGCGCGGATCAACTACCATGTATGTCGATTGCGGAAAATGACACTCCACACATTGCGTTCCGGGTTTGGCGGTGTTCGGATGAAAATGATGTTTTACCGTATCGTAAATTGACGGCGAATGACATTGCGTACAAAGCCGGTTGCCTTGAAACTTCAATTCCAGTGAATGCGGCTCATGGCAATTCGTACAACTAACACCTTTATCGTGCATTTTCGATTGCAAAAAAGAACCGTATTCAAACGCTTCCTCAAGTAATTGTCCGTCAGGATAATAGATGGGAACATCAACCGATTCGGGGATAAACCAATCGGCAGCAGGGATTTCCGGCGGTTTGGGACCTTCGCGTAACAGACGGCGGCGGGCATGGCAAAACACACAACTCTGAACAATTTCCGTTCCACTTGCATTAGTCAACGAAAAAACCTCTGTCGGAATTTCCGGTTTCCAAGCGGATGTCAACATATATTTTTCCGCCGTTTCAACATGTTTTCCACAAGGACCATGACAAGATTGACAACCGACACAGAGTTCGGTAAAAGTTGTACGGTATTCTTTTGTTTTCGGGTCAAAATTTTTGTACAAATTCGTTGTATGACAATCGGCACACATTCTGTTCCAGTTTTGCAATGTTGTTGTCCAGTGTAACGGATCACCTTTGAGAATTTGTTCTTTCGGGTAAAGATGAAACCAACACTGCTCAATCGAATCCCACGCAACCGGTAACGCCTGAAGCCGTCCGCCTTCTGTTTCCACTAAATATTGTTGCAACGGGCGGTTACCAAGCGTAAAACGAACTTCAAATATTCCGATATCCGTTTCAATCATAAATTTATTTTCATTACGAAACATGCGAAAACGTGTTCCGAATTTTGTGGTAATGGAACCGTCTTCAACCAGTTTGCGAATCACACAAACGATTTTATTTTGCGCAACAGAAATATCGCCGGGGTGCTGAAACCGTAATGATTTTTGAAATTCCAATTCGGTATCAAATTCTTGACGTTGTTTTTCGGACATATTTTGCCGTAACCGTTCAGAAATTCCATGTTTGGCGTCGAAGGTTGCCGTAACCAATTCTTCAAAACCGGCATCCCGTAATGCCTTCATTTTCCGACCAGCAACATTATACCGTTGTTTCGGATAACTATAGTTGGATTCATTGTTATTGTTGTTATTGTTATTATTATTATTATTTGTTGTTGTTGTTGTTGTTGTTGTTGTTTCGGAAAAATATTCTTTTTGCGGATTCAATTTGGGTGTTACGGTTTCGAGCGTACCGAGCAATGTTTTAATTTCGGCGGAACTCAAAAACACCAGATCATCGAAACCAATATGAAGAAATGAAACATTGTTGAAATCACCAAGAACAGAGTGTTCGGAAGCATGATCCATTGATTTAGCATGGTCGCTTTTCTTCCACTGTGAACAGAGATCGGCATGACATTTTGTACAGGATTCAGGGGCGGCATACCGTGTGTCCGGTTTTTGCAAAGGAAAACGAACCGCCGCCTCATCCGCAACAGAAAACCCCTGTACAAAAAATAGACCGGCTAACAATAAAATACGAAATAATAATTCAGTTAAACCAATATTCACAAATATAAAATTGTCAAAAGTTTAGTAATCGTTAAAACCATTGACTTTGACTGCAAAGTCATAAAAATCGCAAAGTTATGAAAACTAATATTCCAGCAAATATTCTAGCAAATATGATGCCATAATCGGATTTCAACCCAACAACACTGAAATCGTTCTTAATCCGTCTTAATCCGTCATATATCACGGCATATCCCATTAAATATTACGGCAAACTGTACTATTTAACGGGTAACACAATGATATATTTTAACAAGACGAATTTTAAAATATACTCGTCATACTTTAAAATTCTGTTTTATTGAAATGTATTACCGAGAATTTCTGCTTAAAATCCTGTTTATTTTGTCGAAAAACGAAAACCGAATTTTGCAAGTATTGGAACAAGTATTGGAAATAGAGGAGGATTTCTATGTTAGGTATTTCTATGTTAGGCTATGTATTGTTGGAATACAGTTGTAATATAGTTAGGGGCTTGCAAGAATTTTAAAAATCGGGATAATAAAAAAGATTTGTTGTTAAGAGCAACAATGCTGTATGGTACCAATCGGGGCGTGGCGCAGCCTGGTTTAGCGCGTCTGACTGGGGGTCAGAAGGTCGCAGGTTCAAATCCTGTCGCCCCGACTAACAAAAAAGCCTTGAAAACCTTGTTTTTCAAGGCTTTTTGATTATTAGTATCCGCAAAATTTCCACCGAATCGTTGTTAAAATGAATAAACAATGAGGTAATTAAGGTAATTGTGGGTGTTTTTGTTTTGCTGCTGCTATTACTTGTTTGAATCTCAAATATTGTGGGTTAATAACTTCGACAGTCTCTGACGGTATGGGACCAACTGGAGACGGTAGATTGCCGATGTCTCCTTGGTATGGTACTGAAACAGAAACAAGAGATCATAATAGCGAAAATCCCGTAGAGAACTCTAAAAACCTCGTTTCCCAAAAATCTTGCCCTTAAAAAATAAGGACTTGTGAATATTTTTTGAGTAAAATTTAAGTTTTTAGAAATTCTCTAAAGTGATTTATGTTTAGAAAAAAATTGATAAGGTTTTTAATACTGTCAATTTGTGCTGTGTTATTTTTAATAGCAATAATCACAGTAACGGTCTATTTAAAAATTGGTAATTATTCAGTAGAATAGTTACGATTCTTTTATTTCAATTCATACGATGGAACCGGAATTTGTTGGTATCCCATTGTATTTTCACGTAACGCGGCACGGTAATTGGGGTCTTGCAAAAAAGTGTTACGGCGATCTGTTGCGGGAATTGTTGTTGTATAAATTCGGATTTCGCCGTTGTGTGATGTAACAACTTCTTCACGCCAATCACCGAGAATATCACCAATTAACCGAATACTGCCTTCAAAACGCACAGTATCAGCGTCAACCTTTTTATAGGACGGAAAATCAACCGGACGACCGCCGTTTATCATTTCCCGCTGCAAATCAGCATCCCACCAAACCGCATCCGGACTCAGATTTTTGCGCGGAAACTGTTTGGGAACATCAAGAACGTCCCCTTTAGCGTTACGCAGCCAGCGTAACGCTTCGCTGTCGCGTTCACCGTTCCATAATTCGTAACCGAGTTGCGAAGCGTCAATATCGGAACAAAAACCTTGAGCATGAATATGTGTTGTCGGAAAATCAATGCCCCAGATTAATTCACCGGTTTTAGCATCGACCATACAAATTCCGTTTTTGGGTTGCCGTGTTTCGATGCCGTAAAACACTTCAAGCCCCAAACGTTGCGGATCAAGATCACCAATATAAACATGATCGGGATGTCCTAATTTCGTACACCAAAGCACCGTACCGTCATCATCCAACACCGTAGAACCAAGAATCACCTCATCACGACCATCACCGTCCAGATCAACCGCATGAGTTGTGTGCGCTCCTTGTCCCCAGAGTTCACGCTGCCAACGATTGTCGAACCGCCAGAGTTCTTCCAATTTATCGTTTCGGAATTGATACGCAGCCGCAACCATTCGCGAGTAAGTTCCCCGAAGTACAATAATTGACGGCGTTTTACCGTCAAGATAGGCAACACAAAGTTGATTACGGCATGAAAGATTGTATCCAAGTCCGTTGCGTTCCGCCCAATCAATTTTTGTACGTTCCTTGCCGGTTTTACCATCGAGAATCGAAAGATATTCCGCACCGCTGTAAACTCTGCCGGTTACATTGCGAGGATCAACATCTTGCGGAGCTGTCTTAACAGCAACCTCGGCACAACCATCACCGTCCAGATCGGCAACAATATACGGCGAATACCAAATTCCCTGTTCTATCCCCCAACCAAGGTCCTTTTCCCAAAGAAATTGCCCGTCAGCATTGTAAGCCTGTAACAGAAATGTTCCGGGGCTTGCCTTCCAGTAATTAAGGTACGGATCAATATTTGCGTTTGGTGATTTTATAACATAATCGAGTTGACCATCACCATCAAGATCGGCAAAAGCAATATATTGAAACGTTTTTTCGCTTTTCAACGGAATCGAAAGATACGGTTTATCAACAGCAGTAACCGCATTGTTTTTTGAAACATTTTTATCGGCTTCGTTGACGTTATTTTCGTTAGCATTATTTTCGTTGACTTGAACAAACCATTGACAATTTCCGTTATTCGGAACTGTTTTGTCGATAAAATCGGTTGTTTTCGTAATCGGTTTGTCTGTCAGTTTAATTTCTTTACCGTCGGGATTGATTCGGTAAACGTGAAAGCCGGTATCAGGTTTATCGTTTTTGAACAGCCGCCAACTAAGATAAACACCGTCAACTGTTTTCACCGCAACAAGACCGCGATCTAATTTTTCTTCAATTCGTTTGGTTGCAAAACCGTTGACTTTTTTCCCGGACTGTTTCAAATTGTGCGGCGTTGGTCGTTCAATACTCAGTTCGCCGATTCGGAACACGGTATCGGGTTCGGTTAAAATAACGGGACAAAAATTATCAACTCCTTCAGGAATCGTCAGATAAACATGAATATTAGCCCAATCATTTCCTTCTTCAAGAATTGACGGAGCAAAAGTTCCACCGGCAATTCGGTTTCCTGAAATCAAACCGTCTTTCCACGGCAAAATATCCAGTGAAACTTTACCGCTTTCGAGTTTGACCCAAAATGAAACGAAAAATTGTTCTCCCGATTGAACTGCAATTGCTGTTTGCGGAAAAAGAGTTGTTTTTCGTTCAGAGTCGGTTTTGATCAACAATGTTGCGTTGCCGTTAAACTTAACGGAATGATCCGGCGAAAGAGTATTTAGTTGTTTACCGCGTGAACGAAGCAACCAGTTTTTTGTAACATCTTTTGATGTTACCGGATATTCGAAACGTCCCTTGCCGACAGCCGGAATATCGGCGGTTTTACTGTTTAATTCGATTTTGCCGGTTTTAATCAAACTAAAATCGGAAACAGAAAATGTTGACTGACCGGAACCAATCAATCGGGGTAGAATTTTGTAACCTGTTCCTGCCGGAACAATAAATTCCGTTTCAAGAATCCGTTTATCGGTTTCACCGCGAAGAGAATCATTGCCGTGTGTCCAGTTAATAATTTTTCCGTCTGCTCCAAACAAGGCTGCTGTAAGATTAACACGACCGGAACCCTTGAAATTATAAATTGTTGCGGAAAGTAAAAATGTTTCGCCGGTTTCAACCGGAAATCCCTTACAAAGTTCAACCGCCCAATCTTTTGTGCCGTTAGCTTCGATATTTACGGTGTTGGCGTCAATTTTCATTGTTGCGGTACCGGATTCCCGTGACCAAATTCTTTCTGCTTTGAGCGGAACAGATTGATTTTCCGCATAAAGCGGAATGGTCAACATGATTAAACACACAGAATAAATAATAATAAATGTTTTCATTTTTGTTTCTCCGAAGTAGGAAAATAATTTAAAAGTAGGAACTTATATTTAATCGGAAAGACACAAACTTTTTCCGATTTATTTTATTTTGATCAGAATACATTGGTTGGTTACATTTTGCTATCCCCCAATTTGTTTTCGTAAATAATCAACTATTTTTCTAGGATAGGATAAACGGGATTATACTTTTTGCAGTCATCAATTTAATTTTTCGTAATATTTCAGCGGAATTTCCTTAATCTCTTATGTTTTCCTAGTCCCGCAGGGACGAGATGTACCTAACCGTAAAATGATGAATGCAAGGAGTATAACCGGATTTTTAAATCAAACAAATTCAAAAATTTTCATGTATATTTTTTGTATTTGAGAATTTGGTTTTGTGTTTAAATATCCGGTCAATTTCGTTTATCCTGCCCTAAAAATATTAAGTTTCATTAATTCGGAATAGTTACAGTAGTTCCATCGTTAACAGTGGCCAAAGCAGCTAAAATGGGAGCAGGAATAGTCAACGGTAATGCTCGTACGGAACCATCACCAAGTAAAAAGTTGACAACTCCCGGATGGGCACTTCCAAATAAAGCGCTACCGCTTCCAACACTATTTTCACTTTCATCTGTTGGTATGGCAAGTTTACTCCCGCCCAATTCCATATTTCCCGCTTTATAAATGTTACCAGCTCCTGTACCGCTGTTACGGAGAAATCGTCCAACAGCAGGCGTCAAACATTCTCCGCCTGTCAGAAAACTACAATCACCAAAAGAAGGATATTTGGATAATGCCGGATCCGGTTCACATTTTCCCAACCATGCGGATGGAAGATGTTTTTCTCCAATAATGAGTTGGTTACTATTTCCATCCGCCCACCAAGCCATTGTATCCCGTGGTCCCCATGATGTATAATCGTTACTTCTTCCCAAAAGAGCTAATCGGAAAGGACCTAACTGAGTGGAAACTGCTCCATGCGGTTCGTCTTGTCTGTACCAATGGTTTTGACTGGCGGCATCAGCTGGAGTTTCGTCAACTGCCGCCTGATTGGTTTGAAAACTCATTACAAACACATAATCTCCTCTAGGACCATACGGAGGACCGCCGGTTTTATATTGATCATCCGTAATTGCTGAAGGAAAACTTGTGATAAGCGGACCACCGCTACCGCGTCGGGACGGACATCGATAAATGGAAACAGAACCGAATTGTTTTCGGATTTCGTCATTCATCGGTGATGTTGCGGAAGTACTATCTACTGTCCACCAACTGCTTCCAAAAGAGTACTGAAATCCCCTAGTCTGAACATAATTGTACAGATTTTGCTGTTCGGCAAACGGGAAAATCAAAGCCCAAAAACCGGTTCGGCAAAATCCGTGATTGGGAGAACTACCAAAAGGTCCCCCAATGGTTGCCGGTGGTAATCCTCCGAGTGTGTCGTGGAAATTGTGAACCGCAATACCAATTTGTTTCAAGTGATTGGTACATTGTGAGCGTCTTGCGGCTTCACGGGCCGCTTGAACGGCAGGCAACAGAAGAGCGATTAACACGCCAATAATCGCAATCACCACAAGAAGTTCGACCAACGTAAAGCCGAATGGTGAAGAACGGAGAAGTTGTAAGAAGTTTACAGGAAGGAGTTTAGAATGTGAAGACTCTCCACTATCCGTTATCAACTTTCCACTACAGAGTGCCCCCCCCCCCCTGATTTGCCCATTTTAACATCGGACTTTTCGCAAAAATTTCTGCAAAAATCCCGACCAAACACGTCATTACATTTTTCATTGTTAGACTCCTTATTTTATAAGGTTTCATTGAAATTGTTGCGATTCGTTTGTCACAAAAAAAGCGGCAAAAAAAGCAAATCGCAACCGACTAAGTTTCACAGTTTATCAAAAAAGTTCAAACCGTCAATTAGGGTTTCGTCTTTTTCTGAATGTTTTTCAAAATATTTTAAAAATTTGGTAATATTTTAATATTTCCTAGTGTTCACAGGGAGGATGTTCACTGGGTGGTGTGTTCATTTAGTTAAACCAAAGGTAGGCAACGTTTTGCCGAAACGTTGCATCAGTTGGGTTTGTCATTGTGTTGTACACGGTTGGTTTAATTTCCGTCCGTCAACAGGGTCAAGCCGGCAAGTACGCCGACGCAATAGCGGGTGAAAGCTCTTCAGCAAAACATTGCCTACCTCTGGATAATTCACCTGAACAATAGACCCAATAGACCACAAAATGCCGAAATTACCGAAAATTTTTAACTATTTTAACAACCACCCTGGGAACACTAGGATAATTTTTGAAAATTTTAGATAATTTTGGATTTAGGAATAATTGATATTTTTAATCCATTTTTTATGTTTATTGTCGGTTTTTATTATCAATTAACCAATTTTTTCCTAAAAATTTGAAAAAATTGGCTGAATGTCTATACAAATGTAATAATTTAGGTATAAAATATAATATAGATAAAATATAACGTTTTGGTAAAATTATTAGTTGTTATCAATCATTTTCAAAAATTCGTCTTGACATATTCCGCCGAAATCGGCTATAGTCACGATTAACGCAATATTTCACTTTGGAAATTTTTCATTTTGATCGGATAACATTCCAAAACATGTTATTTTAATTAGATGTTTCATTCCTGATTTTACTGCGAGACGAAACATGCCTATATCAGATAAATTCAGTACCACAACATTATTTTCGGCGTCCCGAACATCGGAAACCGTATTACCGGAATCTGTCTTATCGGAGACCTTGCCGGAAAGGAAAACGTTACGATCTTCGGAACAATTAGCATTAGAGCTTGATTTTGCCCGTATTTCGCACCAATCCAATGCAACCAGTCAATCTCATCCGCATGTTCTTTTTTCACCAATTCATTACGAACCGGGGTATGCGTATCCGCTTTTGGTATGGCTGCATGGTTCAGGGAGTGATGAGCGGCAGGTTATGCGAATTATGCCGGGTATTAGTATGCGGAATTATGTTGCGGTTGCACCGCGCGGTTTGACGGTTTCCGGCAACTCCAACCAACCACCAACCACTAAATTCGATGTTTATTCTATTCTTCAGAGTCATCCCAAAGAATGTTACGATTGGATAGATACCGGCACAAAACTCGCCGAAATAGAACAACGTGTTTTTGATTGTATTGCTATTGCGAAAGAACGCTGCAATATCGCTTCCGACCGTGTTTTTCTAGCAGGTTTTGGAAACGGCGGAACAATGGCACTTCGTTTGGCATTGCTTTATCCTGAGAGTTTTGCCGGAGCGGCTTCTTTGGATGGAGCCTTTCCAAAAAATGATCAACTCTTACACCGTTGGGAAACAGCACGATTCCTTTCTGTGTTTCTTGCTGTCGGAGAATCCGGTAACAAAATCTCTCCAGAATCGGTTTATCAGGTTTTAGAACTTTTACATACAGCAGGTATTACGGTTAAATTCCGCGAATACGCTCAAGGACTCAACTCCTCAATGCTTCAAGACCTCAATCATTGGATAATGGATATTGTTTGCAGTTAAATTAAAATTGTTAGAACTTGTCAATAAATGACCTTACAGTGAAAGGTTCTCATGGTTGCTTACCCTGTATATTTTGTATAAACTTGCGTGAATAGTTACATTCTGGTAATTGGTGTGGATTGTTGCCAATCGACGAACATTTTTGTAGTATTTACTTTTGTTAATTTTATTATTTATTGTTCTTTAACGATTCTTTTTGTTAATGCCTTAAATTAATGCCGACTTCTTTTTTCCAATATGAGATGCTTCCGACGACATGGTTTTACGTGTCTGCGCTTATCATATTGGCGTTATTTTTTAAGTTTAATCGTTTCTGGAGTGTTCGTAATCTGGACTTAATTGGTTTAGTTCTGTTAACGCCGGGGTTGTTGATGTTAGCCATGCGCGATGACCAATGGGGTTATGTATGGTTATTTGGGGTTGGTTTTTTTCTGGTGATTCGGTTAATTTTTGATAACCTTATGGTGCGCCGCCCGCTTTTAGAACCAAACTTAACTCCGGGCGGATTAACATTTGCTTGTTTCTTTCTTGTATTCTTTATTGTAGCGGCAATTACCATCAATCGCGGTGATCAGATTGACACGGTGCGAACTGTTCGTCTGGAGCAGATTCTTACGACCCGTCATCTTCATAACCATATTGGTATGAATCCGACAACATTGGCAATTCCTTATGAAGAATTAACAAATCTTCCGCCGGGGTTTCGTCCATTTCTTGCATTTTCCGAACGTACCAATCTTGCGTTAGCTCCGCCGGATAAAATTCGGGAGGAAATCATTCATCCGACATTACCTTTTCGCTTATTTGGGGACACAGACGATCCGCATGTTCTGGTTTGGACCGGCAAAGACCCTGTAACATCATCTTTAAAAACAGACCATGTTCAAAAATCTCCAATAATTCCAATTCCTCCCGCAACCCTTCTTTCCGAACCGCCCGCAACAACTGATTCTTTAATTGTTCCGTCCAATACAACACTTCGTATTGAAACGGAATCTTCTTCATCTTCTTCTTCAATTCAAACGGCGGCGGCACTTCGTCCTAATCTTTCAACACTTTCACTTATTATGTCTGCTGTTTTATTGGGACATTTGGCACTTGTATTTGGTTTCCTTTATATTGGGCATTGTCATTTTGGTAACATCCAAACCGGTATTGCTTGTGCGACTCTTTATTTACTTCATCCTTACACGAATCAAATGGTTGGTCGTCTTGATCATTTGATTCCTGCGGCGTTAATTTTATGGGGAGTGGCGTTGTATCGCCGTCCATTTTTTGCTGGTATTAGTCTTGGTACGGCGATTGCGTTGGTATATTATCCGGTTTGCCTAATTCC
>JAITIZ010000151.1 GCA_031279215.1 Planctomycetaceae bacterium | reverse complement strand
AAATTTATTGTTAGAAGGAACGCGGTCGTCTCGACCGCATTTTTAGGCGTTTTTTGTAAAAAAACAGGGCAGGCGAGACGCCTGCGTTCCTCCTAATATTAGGTTTTTAGAAGTTCCCTTATGTTTGTTTCGTTCTTTCGTATCTCTGCGCAAATCTGCGTAATCTGCAGACGAACATTTGCGTAAATCAGCGTAAATCTGCGGACGAAAATAGAGAATGACTATAATTTTTCGGTGAAATATTGTTTATTTTTTGATTATTTATGTGAACAGTTACGAATAATTACTATTTTATTATTGCTGCCTCATTATTTCCTGAACGATCATTTTGCTGGTTTTTGGCAATGTGCCGATTGTTTTGGCACGGATAAATCTAATATTAAGTTCGTTGCAAATTTCACCGATTTCTAAATCAAGATCATTGATTGTTTCCATATTTTCGCAGAAAAAACCAATAGGTAATACAATAATAGACTGGTATTGTTTGGTTGCCGCAATT
Organism: Planctomycetaceae bacterium; assembly: GCA_031279215.1. Taxonomy (GTDB): domain Bacteria; phylum Planctomycetota; class Planctomycetia; order Pirellulales; family Thermoguttaceae; genus WRKP01. The sequence continues at coordinate 4,372 of JAITIZ010000151.1, read as the reverse complement.
TCACGAATCCGCTCCTTAATATCCGGTTCAAGCCAATTTTCGACCGTACCGCTTCGACTTTGGAAAACAAGTTCCCAAGAGATTGATGGTATGTAACATTTTTCGATAACTGACTGACAGGTTTGACGAAGTTGGGTCACATAATTGGAACACGCCGTATCCGGTTTGGGAATACTGTGAGCAGAAAAAAGTACCAAAACAGAATTTACGATTTCCTGATATTTCCCATTGTTTGGTGTAATCCAAGCAAGAGCTTCAAGCAAACGATCCGTCTGAGCTTCAATAAACAACGGATGATCAAACAGTAATGATAACCTTTTAAAAACCGGAGCCATAGCACCCGCTTTTTGTCGGGCAACTTCAAGTATATCCGTATAACGTTTATCACTGATTCCCGAATCAAATATTGATGTTGTAAAACAGATTGCATGTTCAACCCCATCTCTTGCCATTTCCGAGACGGTATCTTCGAGCAACGGATGCCAGAACAGATTACCCCAATAGACATTGAGATTAATATTATTTCGCTCGGCTTCACGAAGAATTCCGGCAATCAGGTTCCGGCATTCTCCATTGAGCGGACTCAATCTTCCGGTTTGACGAGCCATTTTGTAATATTTTTCTGCCGCAACAGTAATCCGATCCGGCAAAATTGTTGAATTTATTTTGTTTGCCAAAAGATTATGAAGAAAAGGAATTACTTCTTCTTTTACTTCAGGAGCCCCGTAAGAAATTAGTAAAAAAGTTTTGGAAACCATTGGTCAAATTCGGGCGAAATAAGCATAACAAAGAAAAAATCATAGTAATATCATAGTAATATACTGTATCCTGTAATAATTGGGTCTTTTAAGTAGGAACACGAGCGTCTCACCCGCAATAACCGTAGTTCTATGCAGACGGGACATCTGCGTTCCTAAAATGACCAATTTATGACAGGATAAAGTATATCATCTGGCGGCGAAAATTACGGAATTTACAAAAAACAAAAAAGAATCAGCCTCAATCCGCAAGCTAATCACCTTAAAAATCCCCGCAGAATAACAAAAAACCAACAAAACCAACAAAAAAACCCGACAATGACACCCCATTTGAAAATAATTACCGCTTTTCAGTGTGTATTTATTGCTTTTTTACACGTGTTTTTTGCTTTCGGACAGCAGTCTTTTGCTTTCGGACAGCAGTCTTTTGCTTTCGGACAACAGTCTTTTGGCTTCGGACAGCAGTCTTTTGGCTTCGGACAGTAGTCTTTTGCTTTCGGACAGCAGTCTTTTGGCTTCGGACAGCAGTCTTTTACTTTCGGACAGCAGTCTTTTACTTTCGGACAGCAGTCTTTTGGCTTCGGACAACAGTCTTTTACTTTCGGACAACAGTCTTTTGGCTTCGGACAAGTGTTTATACTGTATCCTGAAAAAGGTCTTTTTGTAATATATCAGTGGAATTTTTATTTTGTAATCACTCTTACGGGGTAAACCTCCGTCGTTAACGGCGGGGCTTGGCTCGCCATGATCTTTTTCCTACGCCCTGAAATTTAGTTGAGAGTGGAGAGTTGATAGTGGAGAGTGTCGCAAGCGATTTACAAGTATTCCCGCTTAAAATCCGCTTGCGACACTATCCACTCTCAACTTTCCACTCTCAACTATTATGTTGCCCTTTCAGGGCGAAGACCTTTTTAAACTTAAACAATTATTCCACTGATATATTACGTCTTTTTTAATTTTGTAGTATTGTCAACCTTTGCGGTAAAAACAGGTCTGCCGTAGTTTGTTTATTTTTTTAATAGAGGTAGAAATGAGGTTGTTGAAACGACAACAATACTTTTTTTACTTTTTTTGTAAATTCTACTGAATAATTACAAATATTCTACTGAAACATTACGTTTTTTTGAAATCATAAATGAATAATTGCAGAGACATTGCGTCCGGGTTGAAGGAGCCAGGAATTTCCGGTTGGGCGGTTTTCCACTTCGATAAAAACTTCAAACAAATCTCCAGCTCCAACTTTCGGATGCGCAAAAACAACCTTACCGGGAAATTCTTCATTGCGGTTATTAACCATCGGCATAGAAACAGAAACCGTAACATCTTTCCCGTTAACCATGTCCGGTGTGTAATATTTTGCGTTCACCAGACACTTGGCACGAAGTGTATTGAGCTGCATAATTTCCATTACCGGATCGCCTTCCCGTAACCATTCGCCTTCCGCTTTGTCAATTTTGACAATCATTCCATCTATAGGAGCAATCAATTTACGAAGATTGATAAGAACTTTTGTTTTGGCAACTTCTCTTTCACTGGCGGTAACTTCGCGAGTTTTAACTTCATCAAGAGTGTATTTTTGAAGGCGAAGATTGGCATCTGCTTGTTGTAGGGCTAAAATTGCTTTATTGATTTCGATTTGTGCGATTGCTTTTTCGTGTAATTTATTTGTTTCTCTTAACATCTGGAGTTCGGCTTCCGCAACACGATAACCCCATGCGGCATATTCAACTTCAATTTTCTTTTCCCGTTCCGCAATCGCAACATCAAGTTTACATTCGCTGATTTCAAGATTACACTGCAATTCCCGATCATCAAAACCGCCAAGAACCTGATCTTTAAAAACCCGCATCCCCTCAACAATCGGAATCAGAACCGGATTACCATCTGCTCCCGTAACAATATGACCTTCGGGGGTACGTTGTTCGGTTTTGAGTGAAGTCAACACCGATTGATACGCCGCTGCCAGAATGACATGATTACGTTTGGGAACTTCAAGCAATCCTGTTACATAAACAGAATTGGAATTACGTTCCGGTTGGGCAAACGAGGTATTGGATTCTGTTATCGATGCAACCGTTATTGGCGGAACTGCCGGTGTTGCCGAAACTGTTGGCGAAACCGCAACCGTTGGTATTACCGGTTGTTGAACCAACGGCAACACGGGTTGTGATTGATTTGATTGATTTGCCGGTTGTTCGGGCGGATACGCAACCGTTTGCCGTTTGGGAACAGAAGACAAAATAGGAATTTGCTCGTCAGCATTCGCCGTCGACTCCACACTTAAAACCGCTACAGAATGTGCTGATACGGTAAGATGTTCTCCGGCTTCCGGACCAGATAACGGCAAAAGTGAAAGAAGAATAAGTGTGTTATACATCATTATCTACTCCAAAATTGTGGAAATTCCAAAGTCTTTATTGACTCTATCGATAATTTGACTCTATCGATAATTTAACTCTATCGAAAATTTAACTCTATCAAAAATTTAACTCTATCAAAAATAATCTTAAATATAATTTATTCTGTGTCAAGCGGTTTATAGTTTGTTTAACATCGAAGACATTCGAGTTTTTTGATTTCTTGAATTATTTCGGTTTCGGAAGGAATGAATCCTCGTTGTTGATTGCTTGCAAACACCATTTTCATATCTTCTAATTCATCCTTAATTCCTAAAAGGGCAGTTTGTGAGAGCCGATCAACAAATCCAATACCATCCAGATGGTCTGTTTCATGTTGGACAATTCGTGCTGGACGCCCTGTCCATTGGAAATGTTGGACATCACCGTTTAAAGCAATAGATTCAACCTCAATAAACTCCGGTCGAATCACATCAGCGTGAATTCCCGGAAAACTCAGACAACCTTCACTATCTTTCGATTTACCGTTTTTTTTGAGAATGATTGGATTGACGAAAATATATTCTTCTTCTTTTTTTTCATGGTCTCCCGAGGCATTCATAACGAAAAGACGGTAAGGTAAACCAACTTGATTGGCTGCCAAACCAACTCCTTGAGTCTCATACATTAATTGAAACATCTCGCCGACAATATCACGTAACTCTTGATCAATTCTTTGAACCGGTTTACATTTATACTTCAAGATCGGATGCGGATAATTTAATACTTTCACGATAATAACTCAAAATTAACTTCGAATAAAATAATAACTTCAACCTCAAACACAAACGATAAATTAAAACAATAAATTTTGCCTAATATTTGCTGGTTGTTAGGTTAAACCGGATAAAACTAAAACAAGAATCAAGATTTTAGGTGATCAATATCCTGATTTCCAGACATGTTTTTTCTAAAACTTTTCTAAAACATTGATTGTTCTGTAAATCACCCGATAACAAATGTTTGTTGAATTTACCAACCCAAAGAACCTATTTTATCAACCAAACCGATAAACATCAGGCAAAAATTTACAAAACATTTTTCCGATTTTACGGAAGAATTGTTCATGTTAAAGATATTACATTACAGCAGGTCAACATAGACCGGGTAGGACTTGAACCCACGACCTAGGGATTATGAGTCCCCCGCTCTAACCAACTGAGCTACCGGTCCATTTTTTGATTTTTTACCCCGAAAAATTAAGGATAATACTGTTCA
>JAITIZ010000133.1 GCA_031279215.1 Planctomycetaceae bacterium | reverse complement strand
CCTCCGCCGTTAACGGCGGGGCTTGCCTCGCCATGATCTTTTTCCTACGCCCCGAAATTTAGTTGAGAGTGGAGAGTTGAGAGTGGATAGTGTCGCAAGCGGATTACTACCCAAACGGATTACTACCCAAACGGCAATAACTCCGCTTGCGGCACTCTCCACTCTCCACTACTATGTTGCCTTTTCAGGGCGAAGACCTTTTTAAACTTAAACAATAATTCCACTGATAGATTACAAGGGAACTTCTAAAAACCTAATATAAAAATTTATTGTTAGAAGGAACGCGGTCGTCTCGACCGCATTTTTAGGCGTTTTTTGTAAAAAAACAGGGCAGGCGAGACGCCTGCGTTCCTCCTAATATTACTTTTTAGAAGTTACCACAAAATATTCAATTACAAACATCGAGGTAAAAATGTCCCTTGAAATTATTTATGGATCAATAAAAAACAGTATTGCGGTTTCGCAGTTAATTGAGCGTATCAGTAATGATATTTCCGGTACAATTTATTTTGGATATCCTATTCTTACATTAACCGATATTACTCAAGCGGTTGATGCATTGCTTTTATCAAAGGAATATGGATTGATTATGTTTTCTTTTGAGTCATCTTCCAATTCCGATATTGAAGAAATTAAAGCAAGACAAGACGAGATTGCTTTTGCATTGGAAGCGTATCTTATGAAAAGTGATTTACTTCGTCAAGGACGTAAACTTATTATCAAACCTGTTGTAATTTCCTTTTTCCCAGCCGGGGACAGGGTTCTTGAATATGAAGAAAAGGAATATTGTTTCGCCGGACCGGAAACAGTATTAAATTTAATTCAAAAAAAGAATGTTTGCCAACCGATTTCTGATGAAAATTTTAGTAAACTGTCCGCCGTCATTCAAAGTGTACAAAATTTGAAACCGAACAAAAAACGGCGTAATGCAAAATTACCCAATTCTAAGGGAATAATACTCAAAAATCTTGAAAAAGAAATTGCTAATTTAGATCAATGGCAAAAAATTGCTGCTATTGAAACCTGTGAAGGTCCCCAACGTATTCGCGGTTTGGCAGGTTCGGGTAAAACAGTTGTTCTCGCATTAAAAGCCGCTTACCTTCATACACAATATCCAGATTGGGATATCGTTATAACTTTTAATACCAGATCGCTTTGGCAACAGTTTCGAGACTTAGTTGAACGTTTTACTTATGAGCAATCAAGAGAAAAACCGGATTGGAATAAAGTTCACATCATGCACGCTTGGGGATCAACGAAAGAGTCGGGTTCGGGTATTTACTCAACGATTGCCCAATCGTGCAATGTTATACCGGTGGATTTTACAACTGCAAAAAATCAATACGGAATGAATGATGCTTTTTCAGGTATCTGTGATGAACTTCTTGCAGTTGTGAAAAACCAAAACAAAGGGGAATTGTTCGATGTTGTACTTATTGATGAAGCGCAAGATTTACCGATAAGTTTCATGCGTTTAATATATCATACCGCCAAACCCCCTAAAAGAATTGTGTGGGCGTATGATGAATTGCAAAACCTATACAATACTTCTATGCCGTCTGTAGAAGAATTATTTGGCAGCAATAAAGATGGTCGTCCTCTCGTTTCGCTTCACAATTCCAAAAATTCTGCGAGACAAGATATTGCTCTTCCGGTTTGTTACCGAAATACGCCGTGGGCACTTACGATTGCTCATGCTTTGGGGTTCGGAATATATCGTCGGGAAGGTATTGTACAATTTTTTGATACACCGGCATTTTGGGAAGATGTTGGTTATGAAGTTATTTCGGGCGATCTTGGTTTTTCTAGTAAAGTTACTCTTCAACGCAGCCCCGAATCGTATCCGAAATATTTCAAAAATAAGCCGATTATTTCACCGGAAGACGCAATCCAAATTTTTTCTTTCAACTCTGAAAAAGAACAATATGAATGGGCGGCAGAGCAGATTTTGCAAAATATTGAAAAGGATGAACTTGATCCGGATGACATTCTTGTTATTTTTCCGAACGCAAATACTTACAAAAATGAATTTACATTGTTTCGTGAATCTTTACTGCAGCGCAGGTTAAATTCGCATTTGGCAGGCGTAACAACAAGTCAGGACACCTTTGTCATACAAGGATTGATAACCGTTTCAGGAATAAATCGGGCAAAAGGGAATGAAGCACCTATGGTTTATGTCATGAACACAAATTGGTGTGTATCGGGAATTGAAATGATTAAGTTACGGAATATTCTTTTTACTGCAATTACAAGGTCAAGAGCATGGATACGTATTTGCGGAACAGGGACTGGAATAAAAATACTGGAACAAGAATTTAATTCTGTTGTCAAAAATAATTATTCGCTTGATTTTACCGTTCCAAGCAAAGAAGAATTGCAACATATTCGGCGAATTAACCGCGACAGAACTTCAGACGAGCAAAAGGAAATTAAACAAGCGGGCAAGAAAATTAAAGAACTAAATGATTTGGTACGTAAAGGCATACTCAATCCAGATACTATGCCGGAATTGCAGGAACTCATTAAATCAATAGAACTGGCAAATAAATATTGAGAGGATAATAATGTCTCCAAACAAGGAATACCAAATTCCTATTCGATTAAAATATCAGATATTTAATGGTTTTAGAATTCTTCAGCATCAAGAATTAATTTATACCTATAATTCTCCTATTTGTAATGAAAAAGGAATATCATTTAATATTACGTATCCGAATCACCAATCAGGAACTAGTTTTTCGAATCACCCATACGGAACAATAGATAATTATTTGTCTTTTTTACAACGGGAGGAATATTCGTGTCTTTTTTGGGACGCTTCAATTTTACAGATTTACTATGAATTTAACGGTAATCAGTTATTGAAACATCGTCTGACATGGTACCCTTGTCCTTTTTCTATGAAACTTAACGAAACAGGTGATATTCCGCCGCTTGATTGGATTGATTTATTAGGGACGAGTTGGCAAGAACATTTAGTAATGCGTAGTCCTATTCGATTTGATTTTGACGCTCAACCGCATCGTGATCCGGCGAATCACCCGGCGTCTCATTTACATTTTAATGATAAATCGTGTCGTATTTTGGTTAGTCATCCGCTTTGTTTTAATCGTTTCATTGGTTTTATTTTCAACTTCTTTTATCCTGAGATTAAATGTGAATTACCCAAGGAGATATTGTGGAACAAAAATATTTCCGCAGATTTTGGCTACAAAAAAGCGTTTCTTGGATGGAAGTAAAAGAGCAGCGAATGGTATTCGTAAAACGTACTGTTTCTGCTCATCTACAGAAAATTAAACAATCATAGATGACCGTCTTTTGACGCATAATGGCAGGTTATACTTTTATGTAGTCATAATTTAACTTTTCGTAATACACATCTTACATTCGTTAATCGTAACACAATAAAACATCAATCAAATGAATGTAAGAAGTATCTATCAGTTATGAGACGCCCAACGTGTAAACAATATTCGGACTAACCAGGCAAACGGAATGATCGTCATTGTCAACAGAATAATTTTTGACCATTGCAATAGAGAAAGCGATTCTGTACGAAAAACATGACCGATTCCCCAGTAGCCGCTTACTTGAACCATGCCTATCTGCACAAAAATAATCAACCCGATAATCAAAAGGAAAAGCCGGTTCTTCAACAAAAGAGAAAACGGTGATTCATCATAACGCAACGAACGGCAATTAAAAATATTCCAAAATTGAAACATAACAAAGGTTGTAAAAAATACGGTTAAGGCCTGAATATTTTCCGGTTCGCGCGGATCGGCGTTAAATTGAAATATTTTGCCGTTTTCGAGAAATAAACCGTAACAGAGTACGATTCCCAAAATCACGACTTGATAAGCACTGCAAAGTAAAATCGTTATTCCCATTGACGGCGTAATAATAGACGCTTCACGCTTGATTGGTTTTTGTTTCATGGAACGTTCACGCGGCGGGTCTGTACTGAGTGCAAGAGCGGCAAAAGTATCCATAATAATATTGATCCAGAGAAGTTGCGGCACTGTCAACGGCAACGGAACTCCAATCAAGGGTCCTAACAACGCACAAGTTAATGCAACAACATTAACTGAAAGTTGAAATTGTAAAAACTTCTGGATATTTTGATACAAAGTGCGTCCCCACCAGATTCCTGTTACGATACTTTTGAAATTATCGTCCATTAACACAATATCGCTTGCTTCTTTGGCAACCTCCGTACCGGCAATACCCATTGAAATTCCGACATCGGCGAATTTCAACGCCGGAGCGTCATTCGTACCATCTCCGGTCATCGCCACAACATCGCCTTGTTGGTGCATTGCTTTAACCAACCGCAATTTATCCATCGGTGTTGAACGCGCCAACACGCGAAGATGCGGAATCACCTCAACAAGTTTTTCGTCACTTAATTGCGACAGTTCTTCTGAAGTGAGAACGATTTCACCGTGTTTTATTTCCGTTTCAAAATCATTTTTAAAATCGCCGGAAATAAATGTTTCAGATAAAATTCCTGCTTGTTTGGCAATAGCGACAGCGGTTGGTTTGGCATCACCGGTAATCATCTTAACATGAACACCGGCTTCACGGCATACCGTAACAGCATGAGGAACTTCGGGACGAATCGGATCGGTAATACCAATCAAGGCGTAAAGAGTATTATCACGATAATCGGTAAAATGTTCTGCGTTCTCTTCTTGGAAACTTTCCGGTACCTTTTGAGAAACATTTTTTTGTACATTTTCCAACGATTGTAACTCATACTCTTTTACTGTAAAAGCGATTACTCGTAACGCCTGATTTTGTGCTTGAGTTAAAGCAGACTGAATGACCGGCAAATAGGATTCTATCGGTTCATGTTGACCGTTCACCATAACGTGTGAACAGGAATTTAATAATCGTTCCGGCGCGCCTTTGGCATAGATCAATCGTTTATTGTTTCGTTCAACCGCAACAAGGGACATTTTTCGTGCAGAATTATGACTCAACTCCCAGACACGCGGATCTTTGTTACGATGTTCACGGTAATCAATTCCGGTTTCGTGTAACAACCGGAGCAGCGCACATTCCGTCGGATTACCAATTCCTTCAATTTTACCCTGCTGAATATTGAGTGACGCTTCACTGTTGGCCGAAATCAAATTGACAAGTGTTGTCCATTCGGGCAGATTTTTATCGGACAGATTTTTAATTGTTGCAAAATTATTCAATTCTTTTAATCCGGCAAAAAGCCATGTTACGGTCATTTGATTTTGTGTTAATGTTCCGGTTTTATCGGAACAAATAACAGTTGCCGAACCAATCGTTTCCGAAGCCACCAATTTTCGAATCAAACAATTTTCTTTTGCCATTTTCATCATATTCAACGCTAGTGAAACAGTTACCATCATCGGCAATCCTTCCGGCACGGCAACAACAATAACCGTTACGGCAACAACAAAACAAGTTAAAAGTCCGCGCAGCAGGACAAAGAGATTGCCGTCCCAATTCCAAAAAGTAAAAAATGCCATGACCGCAAAAATTAAAACCGCGCACGTCATTCCGACCACGCTGATTTGTTTTGCCAAAACCGCTAATTTTTGTGTCAAGGGCGTTTCGTTTCCTGATTCTGTGCTGCCGAGATTGGCCGCAATCTGACCAAGCCGTGTTTGGTCGCCCACTTTTGTAACAACAAATTGACCATGACCATCGGAAATCATTGTTCCGCGATACACGAGTGATTCTTCATTGTCGATAGAATCAATTTTAATAGAATTAATGTCAATAGAATCCGTCGTAAATGTTTCAAAATTAACGGTGTGTTTTTCAACGGGAACCGATTCGCCGGTCATAACGGACTGATCGACGAGTAAACCCAATGCGTCCAAGACAACGCCGTCGGCAGGAACTTTATCACCGAGATCAAGATGTACAATATCTCCAACCACAAGATCATTGATTGAAATTTCCGTCATTTGACCGTTACGAAAAACTTTAATACGAATATCATCTTTAACTTTATTGAGCAAATCAAATTCTCGTGCGCTTTTTAATTCGCTGAAAAATCCGGCAAGTGTTGCAAGAGCAACGGCAAGAAAAATACCGATAGAATCGATAAAACTTGCATCTTCATGTTGGAGAACGAATTTTTCGATCAATGTCATCAGGATGGAAACAACAGCAGCGGCAAGAAGAATCCGAATGGTTGGGTCTTCAAATTTTTCTAACAGTTGCGACCGCCATGATTTGCGCGGCGGCGGAGTGAGTGTATTCCGCCCGTATTTTTCGGCAGATTGCTGAACCTGTTCCGCAGTCAGTCCATTTTGTACATTAATAACGATACCGTCGAAAGTGATTGTTGTTTGGTTCATAGTTATAGGGTTGTTGATGTGTAAGGTTGTTAATATAATGTTCTAGGTAACTAGGTAATATTTTTTGTAAACAAAATTATTGTTATCCAATATTCGCAATATAATTTTACATTACTTCTGCGTCCATTGGTTCTACATCAATAGTTTAACATGAATAAGTTGAATTTACCAGAGATTTAGCCTTACTGCAAACGGCAACCAGTTGCCTTTTTGTTCTGATGTTGTTTTGATAACTTCTTTGTTGTACTGCGTCGTGAGCAATTCCAATGCCTCACCGAGATTCGTTGACGATGTATGTTTCCGGCGTTTCGATATTCGGCAACGTAAATCCATCCAGTTCTGTTAATGGAACAAGAATTTTTGCTTCTCGATCAAAAATGATAATACTCAAATAGACGGTTTTCAGAGTGTACAGATCCGGCTCAAACTTGACAACAACGCCCAAAGTCCCGTTTTTACCGCTTCAATAGGTTCCCCCGCATCAAACCGGATGTTTCTAAAAGAATGTAAATTGGTAAACGCCGTATGGGATATAATTGTTGCAAAAAAAAATATATATATTATTTGAAAAACGGAATACTTAACGGATATTTCCATTCGATACCGTCATTGGCTTTAACACCGCCGATAATAGGAAACACAAGTGCGAGAATCGCCAAAACCACTAATATTACAACACTATTACCGATAAGGAGAAGAATAACACCTACCGCAAAGTAAATGAACGCACTTAATATCCAGTTCAATACGATTTTACCGTGTCGGTCAATTAGCGGTTCCATGTCTTTGTGAATCGCCCAAAGAACAATCGGCACCGCCAAGCCAAGACCCGGAAGAATAAAAGATAAAAGTTGCGATAAATGAAGCAACATACAATATGTGTTGGGTTTCATTCCAAAAAGCATTTTATTACCCTGTTCGGTTGCTAAAGGTTGGTGAAAAATGAACTTGAAACCTTTGAGAAATTCCACTGATATATTACGATTATTTTCAGTTCCTTATTAATATGCAATCAAAACTCGAATAATTTTTTCTGTTGTGATGATGATTTTAAGTAATTGGAGATAAAAAGTTCTTTGCCGTTTTGGTTTGATTTTTCTGTTACATTTCGCATTCCGTAAGTTAAATTCCAGGGAATGATATTGGCGAAGGAAAATAAGTTGCGGATATACTCGCTGTCGTCGTACGTTA
>JAITIZ010000130.1 GCA_031279215.1 Planctomycetaceae bacterium | reverse complement strand
TCTTATCCTTTTCGTGATGATTTACAATCCATGTTTTGCGACTTGCGCGGTGATATGGCGTGAGACGGGGCATATCAAATATATGTTGATGACAATGGCGTACACGAATGGTTTAGCGTTTATTATTGCGGTTTCGGTGTACCAGATTGTTTCATTTTTTACCGGTTAAAATTCCTGTTCAAAGTATCATTGTTCGCTTAGTCCTTATCGTCCATTAGGATGACTCCAGTTTTCGTCTGTTGTCGGGTCAATAATTACCGCTAAATTTCAAAACAATCCGAAAATTAATATATCAGTGGAATAATTTTTTGAGTTCTATTTTCGTGGAATTTCCTTAATTTATTATGTTTTCTTAGTCCCGCAGGGATGAGAGAGTAGTTGAGAGTGGATAGTGCCGCAAGCGGAATTATTACCGTTTGGGTAGTAATCCGCATGCGACACTATCCACTATCCACTATCCACTATCAACTCTCAACTCTCAACTATTATCTCGCCCTTGCAGGACTTTTTGTGATAGGGAGTTCTTGCTCCGGCGGTTGCGCTTCGCTTCACCGCCGGTTATGTACTTCACACCCCTAGCGGGGTTAAGATCACAAAATAAAAATTCCACTGACTATATTACAAATATTTTTTGGTTTATGCAGTATGTTGCAGTATATTCACTGAGCAGTTACTTCATTTTTCCCTAATTCTTCCAGAAGTTTTGAGCGGATAATTGTTGGGAGTTTAACGATGAAGGCGGTTCCTTTGCCTTCGGTACTTTCGACTCGGATAAGCCCTTTGTGTTGTTCGATAATAGACTTACAACTTGCAAGACCAAGACCGCTTCCGCCTTTTCCGCTTTCGTCGGGACCGGATTTTGTTGTGTAGAACCGGTCAAAAATATACGGCAATTTGTTTGCCGGAATACCACAACCATAATCACGAACAACAAAATCAATCATCTCATTTTCTTCGTCATAACTTATTTTGAGAACAAGCCTTCCGCCATTGGGCATTGCCTGACGAGCATTGATAAGCAAATTGAGCAACACTTGTTGAATTTGGTTACCGTCTGCTATAATTTCAGGAATATTTTTTTGAAATATTTTTTCAACAGCAATATGATATTTATTCATTTCCCGCTCAAGAAGCAACAAAGCATCTTCAACCAGAATAACTAAATTTGTTGGTTCCAAGTTTTTTTTACGGTTTCTTGCCGTTGCGAGAATAGTGTTAGCGACTTTGGCGGCACGTTTGGCGGCGAGTAAAATTTTGTCGAATGATTTTGTTCGGGTTGGTTCGTCTTTATGCCGTAATCCGAGTTGGGCGTAGTTGATGATTGTTGTCAGAATATTGTTAAATTCGTGTGCTGTTGTTCCGGTCAACTCGCCAAGAGCCGTTAATCGTTGAGCTTGTATCAATTGTTCTTCGAGAAACTGATTTTGACGTTTTAACTCTTGAATGTCCTTGTCCTTGAAATCGCTCATTGTCTTTCGTACCGATAACGCAATATGGCAAAATAGCAATAATTGATGAAATCTTTATAACCGGTATCGTCAGAAAAGCAGAAAAAATCAAGTCGATACTTGAAATCCTTACTAACCCTTTTTCACAAATGTTTAGATTATTAGACCAATTCAAGACCGGAATATTGAGTTACGTTAATGAAATTCATTTGTTTTGATCGGTTTAAATTAGAAATTGGTCTTGGTTTCTTTGTTGAAATTAGGTAATATATTGTAATTATTCAGTAGCGATTTTATTTTCCCCGTTAGGGAGTTAAAGAGGAAAAAATAAAAAACCAACTGAATAATTACAAAAAGTTCTACTGAAATATTATTTATTTTTTATTAACATAATTTTATTGACGGAAGATATTGGCATGAAAATTGCTTCACATAATAACTATTTTGACGGCAACTAGCACAAGTAACCGTTGCAAAAAGTGTAAAATTTCCAACCATACTTAAAACCTTCACAAGAACCCCCTTAACTTACCCCAATGCCGACGCCCCCCGACCAGCCTGAAATTACTGATGCGGAAATCGCCAAACTCAAAGAATCTGCTATTTTCGCTGAAAAAGGCAAAACACATTTCACGGCACGATTTCTTGTTACCGGCGGACTGATGACACCGGAACAACTGCGCGCCGCCGCAACAATTGCCAAACGTTACGGTAATGGAACCGTTCATCTAACAACCCGACAAGGTTTTGAAATTCCGCATATTCCTTATAAAAAATTGCCGTCGATGCGGAAAGCAATTGAAAAGTTGCCGATAGAATCTGCCCGAAGCGGAAAATGTGTACGTTCTATTGTTGCCTGTCCGGGAACGTACTGCAAGTTCGGCGGAATTGATACGCAAGGATTAGCGAAAGATATTGCCCGAAAGTTCGAAAAACGGAAAAACCTACCCCATAAATTCAAAATTGCCGTTACCGGATGCCGAAATTGTTGCGCAAAACCACAAGAAAATGATCTCGGTGTGTTGGGTGTCGGTAAAAACTTTGCTGTTTTTGTCGGCGGAATGGCTGGAAAAACTCCGCGTTGGGGTGATCGTTTGCCGGTTATTCTGAAAAATAAAACCGAACTTCTTGCGTTAATTAAAGTTATTATCGATTGGTACGCGGCGCATGGTCTCGATAAAGAACGTTTCGGATCGACAATTGAACGAGTCGGACTATCAAATATGCTGGTTGACATTGGTCAAACGCCGTGATATTTCACAGAACCGTTAAATATCACGGGAACAATAACAACATCTTTCGTTTTTGTTCAACTAATCATCACATTTTTTATAGGAAAAAAATCACAAGACCAACAAACGAATTGAAAAACATAATCCTCAAATTATAAAGATGTTATGGAAAACAGGCAATGAAAACAATCGTATTACTGACCTCATTTTTGTAGTAGTGAACATTACTTTATCAATAGTAATATGGAAAAATATTAGATTGGCATGTCTTTTGCAACTTATTGAAAACAGTGAAATGAGGATATTCCCTCAAAACTATTTTAACTAAAACCAATGTATTTCAAGGAGAAGATTATGAAGAAAGAGTTGACAACATTGTTTTTGGCTGCCTTAATTGCGTTTTTTTCCGTAACGCTTTACGCAGCCGATTACAAACTAATCAATGTGTCTTACGACCCAACACGCGAACTTTACAAAGAGTTCAACGAGGCGTTCAAGAAACATTACAAAGCCTTAACCGGTGACACCGTTGAGGTAACACCAACGCATGGCGGTAGTAGTAAACAGGCACGGGCTGTGATTGACGGAGTTGACGCTGATGTTGTTACATTGGCGTTGGCTTATGACATTGACAGTATTGCAGAAAAAGCAAAACTGTTACCGAAAGATTGGCAAAAACGGTTGCCTTACAACAGTACGCCATATACTTCGGCGGTCGTATTTTTGGTACGAAAAGGTAATCCCAAAAATATTAAGACTTGGGAGGATTTGATTAAACCGGGGGTTGGTGTGATTGCCGCGAATCCGAAAACGTCAGGAATCGCCCGTTGGAGTTATCTTGCCGGTTGGGGTTACATTCTGAAAAGAGAACTGGGCGATCTGAAAAAACTTCACGACCCTCAATTTGCCAAAGAAGTTGAAGCGGCACAGAAAAAAGCGTTGGCTTACACGATTGAAGTGTATAAACATGTTGAATCGCTTGATTCCGGCGCACGCGGTTCGACGTTGGCTTTTGTGCAACGGGAAATCGGTGATGTCCTTCTCGCTTGGGAAAATGAAGCGGTTCTCGCACTCAAAGAATATGGTACGGGTAAATTCGATATTATTGTTCCGCCCGTTAGTATTTTGGCTGAACCGCCTGTAACAATTGTTGACAAAGTGGTGGACAAACGCGGAACACGTAAAATCGCCGAAGCGTATCTGAATTTCTTGTACAGTAAAGAAGGTCAGGAAATTGTGGCGAAACATTTTTACCGACCGCGTGACAAAGAAATTTTGGAAAAATATTCAAAGAATTTTATCAAAGTGGAATTGTTCACAATTGACGAAGCGTTTGGCGGCTGGCAAAAAGCCCAAAAAGAACATTTTGAAGACGGCGGAGTTTACGACCAATTTTCAACGAAATAACATTACTTTCCATCGTCCGTGAAAGTTCGGTGATACTTATACTTATACTTTTACTTTGTCATTGCCGGACTTTCACCTTTCCCTTCCAAACTGCTGAAACTGTAACAACAACGTCAAACAAAAAAGATTACTGTAATGAAAAAACACAGTGTTTTACCGGGGTTCGGTCTGACATTTGGTATCACGTTGGCTTATCTTGGCTTGATCGTGTTGTTACCGCTTTCGCTGCTCGTGTTGAATACGACATCAATGAGTTTTGGGGAGTTTATTAAAGCGGTTACCTCGAAACCGGTCTTGTTTTCTTATCGACTGTCTTTTGGTGCTTCATTTCTTGCCGCTTTAATCAATGCGGTGTTTGGTTTTATTGTTGCATGGACCTTGGTTCGATATAAATTTCCGGGTAAACGGCTAATGGACGCAATAGTGGACATGCCGTTTGCGTTACCGACGGCGGTTTCAGGAATTGCGTTGACGGCAATTTGTGCCAAAAACGGTTGGGTGGGAAGTGTGTTGGAGCCGTTTGGAATTAAAATCGCCTACGCACCGCCTGGTGTATTGATTGCATTGATATTTATTGGTCTTCCTTTTGTTGTACGGACATTACAGCCGACATTGGAAGACCTTGACAGGGAAGTCGAAGAAGCCGCCGCCTCGCTTGGCGCAACAAAATTTCAGACTTTTTGGTACGTTATTGTGCCGTCAGTGTTACCGGCGTTGACCACCGGTTTTACGTTGGCCTTTGCAAGAGCACTTGGCGAATACGGTTCCGTTGTTTTTATTTCCGGCAATTTACCAATGAAAACGGAAATCACACCCTTGTTAATTGTAGCGAAATTAGAACAGTACGATTATGTTGGAGCCACAGCGATTGCTGTTGTGATGCTTGTTGCTTCGTTTGTTCTCATGTTTTTTATTAACCTGTCCCAATGGTATGCTCGGCGAATGAGTAATTGAATTGTGTGATGTGTGGTTTACATCGCATGCCGATGACAACCCATGAGTTTCAAAAATCCTTACGCCCGCAAAGTATAAATTACAAATTATAAATCACAAATTATGAAGAATGTTTCAATAAACTGGAAAGATCGAATTATTCCGGTGATATTTATCATTATTAGTCTGTTCTTCCTGACGCTGTTCCTTGTGTTACCGTTGGCGGCGGTTTTTATGGAAGCGTTTCGAAAAGGGGTGGAGAGTTATTGTGCCAGTTTCAAAGACCCTTATGCGTGGTCGTCAATCAGGCTAACACTTCTCACCGCAGCGATTGCGGTTCCCATGAATGTTGTGTTTGGAGTTGTGGCGGCGTGGTGTATTGCCAAGTTTGAATTTTGGGGCAAAAACATATTGATAACACTAATTGATTTACCGTTTGCGGTATCGCCGGTGATTGCCGGTTTAATTTTTGTTCTCGCATTCGGACGGCAAACAACACTCGGCGGTTGGCTGATTGATCATGATATTAAGATAATTTTTGCGGTTCCGGGAATTGTACTGGCAACTGTTTTTGTTACTTTTCCGTTTGTGGCACGGGAATTGATTCCGTTAATGCAGGAGCAAGGAACATCGGAAGAGGAAGCCGCCGTATCACTTGGTGCCAACGGTTGGGATATTTTTTGGAAAATAACGTTACCGAACATTAAATGGGGATTGCTTTACGGTGTTATTCTTTGCAATGCCCGTGCCATGGGCGAGTTTGGAGCGGTTAGTGTGGTGTCGGGACATATCCGCGGGGAAACCAATACGATGCCGCTTTATATTGAAACACTTCATAACGGTTACGATGCTGTTGGAGCATTTTCCATTGCAACATTGCTTGCCGCTCTCGCTCTTGTAACACTGATTGCCAAAACGGTTGTCGAATGGAAAGTGAAACGCGAAAGAATGATCGATCATTCGTAGTACAAACAAAAATCATTGATAAAAATAAAAATGCTGCTGAATAATGACAATAAAACCGAGAATCATTTGTCCCATTTGTTTTTTTATAGTCCTATTTATTTTTATAGTCCCATTCGTCCTTACAATTCCATTTGTCCCTAAAACCATTGACATGAGTATTGAAGTCAAAAACATCACAAAACGGTTTGGCAAGTTCACGGCGTTGAACAATGTGAGTTTAAAAATTCCTGATGGTGAACTGGTTGCGTTGCTTGGTCCTTCCGGTTCCGGCAAGACAACACTGTTACGGATTATTGCCGGACTTGAAGAATTTGAACCGAATATGAATGCCGATATTTTGTTTCAGGACAAAAGTGTTGTCGGTAATCGGGTGGCGGAACGGAAAGTGGGATTTGTGTTTCAACATTATGCATTGTTTCGTCATTTGAAAGTTTTTGACAATATTGCCTTTGGGCTTCGAGTTCGGCGCGGGAAAAACCGGCTTACTAAACCGGAAATTCGTAATCGGGTTTTGGAATTAATTCATTTAATACAACTTGATGGTTTAGAAAACCGTTATCCTGATCAACTTTCCGGCGGTCAACGTCAACGCGTTGCGTTGGCGCGGGCGTTGGCGATTGAGCCGAAGTTTTTGTTGCTGGATGAACCGTTTGGTGCGCTTGATGCCAGAGTTCGGCAAAATCTCCGGCGTTGGCTGCGGCGTTTGCATGATGAAATTAAATTGACGAGTGTTTTTGTAACACATGATCAGGAAGAAGCGTTGGAGTTGGCGGATCGGGTGATTGTGATGAATCAGGGACAAATCGAACAAGATGGAACACCGGCGGAGGTTTTTCATCATCCGAAAAATGCGTTTGTGATGGATTTTTTGGGAAACGTCAATTTATTTCATGGGCGAATTGTTTCCGGTCAGGTTATTTTTGATACACCGTTGGAAGGCACGCAGAAGCAATTTTTTGTACGCCCGCACGAAATTGAACTTTTACCGCATAATCCTGACGGTTCAGGATTTCCTGCAACAGTCCGCCGTGTTCAGTTAGCCGGTTCGATTGCCAAAATTGAACTGACTGACCGAAACAACAAGGAAATTTTTGTTGAAATGTCGCACGAAAAATACTTACAATATCAGTTTGGAGTTACCGACACGGTGTTTGTTGTTCCTAAAAAAACCGTTGTTTTTGAAGAAGATTACAGTATTTGATTGATGATTCAAAAATCATTCGTCCCCGATGTGTTGATTGTCCCCGACCTTTCGGCGAAAGGCCGCCTACCTGATGTTTATCTTTTAACGAAAATTCCACTGATATATTACAACAATTTTATTCTTATAAAACCGAATTTTAACGTGTGATGAGTATATTAGGGACAAAATCATTTTGTGATTAAAAACAAATTTTAGAGGTTTCTTACAAGGAGTCTATTGTTTGAGGTCGAATTATGGGCATAACATTTCAACCGAAACAGGCAACACCGGCACAAACGGAATCAATTCGATATTGGAACGAAAAACTTGAGGGGAGTAGTCCTGAAACGATTCTTCGTTGGGCGGTTTCGACTTATGCGCCGAGGTTGACGATGGGAACAGCACTTGGCAGTAGTGGTTGTGTGATTCTTTCGATTCTTGCCCGTATTGAAACGAAAATTCCGGTCTTTAATCTTGACACCGGCTATCAATTTCCAGAAACGCTGGAACTTTTGGAACGTATTAGTAAGCAATACGGTATTGAAATTGTTCGGCGTTCTCCCAAGTTTTCTATTGAGGAATATGAGGCGATGCATGGCGGGGCGTTATACCGGATTGATTCGGATCGTTGTTGTTATGATCGGAAGATTAGTGTTCTGGAATCGATTGCCCCAGAGTATGACGCATGGATTTCCGGTATTCGCCGCGATCAGGGGCCCACGCGTGTCAACACGCCGGTGGTTGGTTGGGATTCTCGTTTCGGTCTTGTCAAGATTGCACCGCTTGCGTTATGGACCAACAAAGATGTTTGGAATAAAATTATTACGGAATCTATTCCCTACAATATTCTTTATGATCGCGGTTACAAAAGTATTGGTTGTGCGCCGTGTACACGTCCGGCGTTACCGGAAGAGGAGGAACGTGCCGGACGTTGGTCGGGACAACTCAAAACAGAATGCGGTCTCCACCAAGTCAACGAATCATTAACCACCGCACAACTCTAAACACAATTCCAAAACTCAATCTGTCACACAATATATTCATCACACCTGACCATTCGGTTTTCGTTTCTTGATAGGATAAACAGATTTTGATGGAATTTATAGAATTTTTGTAATCTATCTGTGAAATTTTTGTTTTTCGCTCTTAACTCCGCTAGGGCTGTAAACTGCATAACCGGCAGTCAAGCGAAGCGCAACCGCCGGAGTAGGAACTCCCACATCTTCCCGTTGCCTCTTCAGGGCGTTGGGTTTGTGGTTTGTAGAGACGCAATGCATTGCGTCTCTACGCCATTGCGTTTCTACGCGTCTCTACAAACTCTAAAAATAGTTGTTGACAATAAATGTCTTTCCAATTATACTTATAAGCAATATTAAATTTCTTTACTGGAGTTTGTACCATGAGCCGAATTTCTCGTAGGATATTACAACGCATAACGGTTTTAGGATCATTGTGGTTGTATGTATTTGCTCTGGTTCTCAGTCCGATTTGGCATGTTCACCACGATCACTGTAACAATCAATCCGAACATACTTCGGAATGTTGTTGCTCTTGTTCGTCGTCTCCGGTTGGTTCTTCGGTCGAACCGCTTGAAGAATGCGATTTGTGCCGGATTCTTCATGTAACGGTTCCATTATTTGTGTTGACTATTGTTTTGCCGGAAACCACAAACACTATTTCGGAAATCCCCCTGAAAACAGTAACCCTAACTGTTCAAACCGTTTACGGAATTCCTTCTTGCCGCGCACCGCCATTGGGTGTTTCTTAATGGGGAACTTCTAAAAACATCAGGAACGCAGTCGTCTCGACTGCACATTGCCTATAAAAAGTGCAGGCGAGACGCCTGCGTTCCTAAAAAAATGAGTTTTTAGAAGTTCCCAATGGATTGATTCCTGAGCCTTGACGAAATTATTGTCGAGAGTTCTGAGGTAATATTTGTTGTGAATATTGGCATGAATATTTGCGCTTGATGTATGTATTGAGTTGTACTGATTTAGCGTTGCTGCCGTTAAATCCTTGCGCTAAAAGTACCTGCTCATTCCATTTTCCATTTATCTTAATACTTATCGGCGAGAATAGTTACTATTTTGTTTTTGTTACGTATTCAATGATTATTTATCCAATTAACCCTAAAATAAGGAAAAAAATCATGTCCGTTAAAGAAGTATCCCAATTAATGAAAGAATTTGTAAATGTTTGTTTTAAAATTGGTCTTTTAATTTTTTTGATTAACTGTTATAACCTTTGTATTATGTTCGATTCGGAAATTGATCATCAATTGCCGTGCGAGGGACATATTAAGCAGCTTGAAGAAAAGGTTCGGACATTGCAAGAAGAAAACGAATCTCTCAAAAACTTTATTGAGTTGAATGAGTTGAATGAGTTGAAGACGACTTCTTGCCGAAAGATTGGTCGGTGAGAACCGGTGTTGTTGAGGTCTTTTGAATCTGAATTGACTTTTCTTTTTTTTCCATTAAAATAACTTTCCTAATTTTTGTGAATTTTTTTGTGTTCCCGTTTAATGTTTTATTCTAATTTATTTGATTAACTAATTATAAGAAAGGATTACAACAATGCCGCTTTGGAAAATTGCGTTTCGGAGTATTCAATTCCGTTTATTATCGTCCATTTTGACGGCGTTTTCAATGTCGCTTGGTGTTGCGCTCATTGTTACGGTGATCGTGATTCACAGCGTGTTAAGCGATTCTTTCAACAAAAGCGCACAAGGTTATGACCTAATTATTTCCGGTAAGGGAAGTCCGCTTGATGTTGTTCTTAGTACGGTTTTTTATTTACGTCCGCCGGTTGGCAATGTTCCCGAAAGTTATCTGAAAATGTTCACTCGCGGACAATATTCACACATCGTCGAAGAAGCCATCCCGATCACTATTGGACATTATTTTCGCGGCGCAGCAATTATCGGCGCACCGCCTGAATTTTTTACCAAATTAAAATATATGGGCAACCGAAGTTATTCGTTTGCCGACGGTGAAAATATTAAAGATAACGATGTTTTTACTGCTGTTGTCGGTTTACGGGCAAGCCAACGAACCGGTCTCAAAGTCGGTGATACCTTCAAACCGGAAGCCGCACAACAAGCTGATTTCGGTGAAGAACATAAACCCTTCAAAGTAGTCGGGATTCTCAATCACACCGGAACCCCAAACGATAACGCTATTTTCGTTAACCTCGACGGATTTTATGATATGCACGAAGACCCGGAGGAAAACGCCCACGAAAAAGAAAATAAAGTTTATTCGGCAATTCTCTTGATGACAAAACAAAACGCCGTTAGACCGGAAGGAACTGCCATTAACCCCAATTCCTCTGACTTCAACCCTTCCGCCGCACTCAATGAACGAGCGTATGTCAATATCGATGCCATGAAATTACCAGACGTGTTGGATAAAACAACCGATGTCCAAGCCGTTTCACCAATCAGTGAAATCGCAAAATTATTGTCCAGCGTCATCGGAAATATTCAAATGGTTCTGATTTTTCTTGCGGTTCTCATTGTTATTGTTGCAGGAATCGGAATGATGGTCAGTATTTACAACTCCATGAGTGAACGCCGGCAAGAAATTGCTATTATGCGTGCGCTCGGGGCAAGACGTTTAACGGTTATGACCATCATTTTGCTCGAATCTATTCTGTTATCACTTGGCGGCGGTGTTCTCGGTTTGTTTTTCGGACATCTTTTGATCGGCGGAATGAGCCCCTGGATTTCCGAATACACCGGAATTATTGTACGAAGTTGGAATTTTCAGTGGATGGAAATAATTCTGATTCCCGGTCTGGTAATTTTAGCCTCTGTCGTCGGTTTCCTGCCCGCTGCCGTCGCCTACAAACAAGATGTCGCTACCTCGCTCGCCCCATAAATATTGTAGTAAATAATCCAACGCTTGCGTCAACCAAAACCTTTATTATCATTACAAAAATAAATATTGTAAAAATATTATCCTTCATTTCTTTACTCATAACAACTTCTGAAAAATGAAGCAACGTCTCGAAATCAAAAATTTTGGTCCCGTGCGTGAGGTGAACCTTGATATTGACGATTACATGGTTTTTATCGGACCCAACGCTGCCGGAAAAAGTACTATTGCTAAACTGGTTTACTTTTTTCGATCCTTTGGATTTGACTACAATGATATTCTTACATTAGATTCTGCCAACGATAATTACTATGCGGTTATTTTTGAATTCGTTGAACAAATTATCCAAGAACGTTTCAGCTCATTTTGGGATATTGAATCATTACAAGATGATTTTACTGTTTCGTTTTACCCTGCATACGATGAAAAAGATTCGGAACATTTATTTATATGTCTGAAAAAATCGTCCGCCAATTTGTCTATTGAATGGAGTAAACGTTTTAAAAATATTATCAATGAACAAATTGACCATGATCATAAAAATTTTCTTGAAAAGAATAAAGAAAGACTATTTTTAGAGGGATTTGTTGTGAACATTCCCCGAATATTTAATGATTATTTTAGATCGAATGACGAGTATTGTTTTATTCCCGCCGGAAGACAAATATTATCCTTGCCTACGGATAATATGCCGCTTTTCAATGATGGACGATTTGATTATCTTTTAGGCGATTTTATGAGTCTCGTTAAGGAAAACAAACCGTCTTTTAATGTTTTTATTGATGAATTTGAAAAACAAATATCAAAAAAATATTGGAAAGGAAAAATGGTGCGTAATAAAAACAGAAAAACTAATTATCTAAATACTAATTATCTAAAAGTCAATAATGAAACTTTTGATTTGACCCATCAGTTGATTGATAAAATTCTCAAAGGTAAATATATCAGTACAAGAGAAGGAGAACGGATTTATTTGAACGAAAAACAATTTGTTAAACTTTATGAAGCCTCATCAGGTCAACAGGAAGTGCTTTGGATTTTGAATATTATTTTACTTTTAATATTGGTAAGCGAAGATAGTTCACCAGAAAATAAAAACAAAAATATCACGATCATTGAAGAACCGGAAACCCATCTTTTTCCAGAAACACAACGGGATATAACAAATCTTATCTCATTGCTTGCGAACCGGAAAAATCAACAGGTAATTATTACAACACATAGTCCGTATATTTTGACAGCACTCAATAATTTATTGTACGCCCATAAACTTGGACAAAAGAAACCGGAGGAAACCGCAGCAAAAATCAATCCATTGTTGTGGATTGATGATAACCGTTTGGCGGTTTATATGGTCGAAAACGGTACCATCCGTAATATTATTGATCATGAATTGGAAATGATCAGTACCGAAGAAATTGATTACGTTTCACGAATTATCAATGGCGAATTTGATGATTTATTTGATTTAAAATATTCATAATATATGCCGTTTCAGAATTTTATTATTCAACATCAGAATAAACCTTATACAACAAACTATCAAAGTTCCAAAGGCGGAACGATTGTTTGCCAAGAGAGAGAATCGAAATATGTTTATAAATATAAGAGTGATGAAAATTTTATAAAATTACAAATTGACGGTGGTTTGATTTCCAACCAAAATACCCCCAAATGTGATTATCTGTTATTAAATTGTACGAAAAAGAATGAGATAGCCTATTATCATTCGATTTTTATTGAGTTGAAAGGTTCCGATTTGACTCATGCGTGTGAACAAATTTTAGCAACGATTGAAAGTCTTAATAATAATTTAAAAGGTTCTATATTACATGCCCGTATTGTATTGTCAAAAGTTCCGAAACCGAACGTTCAATTGAACAGATTAAAAGAAAAAATCATGAAAAAATATCAATGTACACTTTTTTACCAATGTCGTTTGATAGAGGAAGGAAGCGATAAAAATGGTTATCCCTCTCATTCCCGATACAAAGGAAATTGAAAGTATAAATATAATTGTTTCGTTTTATTATATTTCGTTTTATCTTGTTTTATTTAATTTTATAAAATTATGTCACAGGAATTTGATCAATCATTGAGTACGGTTTCCAAGGAGGAGATCGGTTCAACCGGAATTACGGTTGGTTATCGTGCAATTAGTGTGTTGGCGGTTATTGCGTTTATTTTTTCGCTTTTTACGCCGTTGATGCTTTTGAGCAACTGGTTTGTGATTTGCCCGTTATTTGGGGCGATTTGCGGTTTGCTCGGACTTTATCGGATTTTATCAAGTCCGTTCGATTACACTGGTCGGAATTTTGCACTGGCCGGTATTATCTTTTCACTTATATTGGGATTGGGTGCTGCTGGTTGGGGAATTTGGAATTATTATTTCAGTATTCCGTACGGTTATGAAGTTGTCAATTTTTTAGATCTCCGCCCAGATCCCAAAACAAATAAATTACCGGAACATATTTTAGCAATTGCTAAAGATCATCGGAAAATTTATATTCGCGGGTTTATGTATCCGGGACGACAACTCGCCGGAATTGAAAATTTTATGTTGGTTCGAACTGTTTATCATTGCAAATTCTGTTCCCCCGAACAAAATCCGTTTGACATGATCAGTGTTCATTGTGCCGGCGATTTGAAGGTTCCATTTCGTACACGAGCGGTTCACATCGGCGGAGAATTGTATGTCAACCCGGATTTTCGTTACGGTGAACTGCCTTACCATATTGAAGCCGACCTCTTTCGTTAATC
>JAITIZ010000149.1 GCA_031279215.1 Planctomycetaceae bacterium | reverse complement strand
AAACGGTTTCAAACATTCAAATGCAAAGGATATAGAACACAACGAAGAATTGAAATGACGAATAGATATTTCCATTTTAAATTTGATGGACAAACGCACTAAATACTGTTTTTCGTCGAGATATTGCATAACCTATTTATAATCAATAGTTTACGTCAATTCCTGTCCCCGGTGAACAACGCCGTTTTTAGCAGTGAACGGGACATGAACAACCGCTTACATGTTTTCATAAGTCTTTGCAACACAAAGACTTACGTCGAACCAGAAAGATGTAGGCGACCTTTCGCCGAAAGGGTTTTACCTACGGTTGCCTACATTAGGTTTATCTTTTAACGAAAATTCCACTGATAGATTACAGAATTTTGTAATATATCAGTGGAATAATTTTTTTGGTTCTATTTTCGTGGCATTTCCTTAATCTCTTATGTTTTCTTAGTCCCGCAGGGATGAGATTATTGATTATTGATTATTGATAGTTGAGAGTTGAGAGTTGAGAGTTGAGAGTTGAGAGTGCCGCAAGCGGATTACTGCCCAAACGGCAATAATTCCGCTTGCGACACTATCCGCTCTCCGCTATCAACTTTCTACTCTCAACTAACTCTGGATATTGCCGGAAGAATTGGATTTGGTATAATTATTTCGGTTTGATGATTACCAATAATAAAAAGTCTTGCCAAAATGTTTTTAGTAATTTCATAATATTTCAGTGGAAACTTTGTAGATACCTTTGTAGATACCAACGATAAACAGTACTGATAGCGGTGTTGGAATTATCGCCCGTCTCAACGGAAGGGGTAATAAATTATCAATAACAAAGCACTGAAAGCATTTAAGTTTTAAGCTTTAATATCATGTCAACATCGAAATACCGATCTATTGTTTTACTGTTTTCCATTGCTTTAACAAGCCTTTTAGTTGGAGCAGGTTCTGTGGGCTATTATGTTTTTGCGTTTTATCAGCCTCAACTCAAAGTTAGCGACCAAAACGAAACCGAAAAAAAATTACCGCAACGTCCTTTAAGTTTAGTGCGTGTTGATACGGTGCGAAAAGAGTTAATCAATACGATTCGACCTTTTCATGGAAAATTGATTGAGGTTCAATTAGCACGAATTTCAACAGAGGTTTCCGGTCTTGTGGTGGCATTGCCGATTGAAGTGGGGCAAAAAGTAAAAGGCGGCGAAACTCTCATTGCCCAAATCGACAAAACTTGGCTCGAACTCACCATCGCCCAAACCGAAGCAGAAATCAAAATTCTGGAAAAACAATACGCATTTCAACTCTCCGAATCGGAACGAATCGAATTACTCGCCGTGAGTCGTGCTGTTTCGGAAAGTGAACTCAATAACCAACGGACATTAGTCGAACAGTTCCGGCAAAATCTTGAAAAAGCTGTTATCGCCAACAGAGAAGCCAAAGAAAAACTTAAACGTACAACAATTCGTGCTCCATTTGATGGTTATGTGATTCGTCGGGACACCGGACTTGGCGAACTTCTTGCACCGGGAACTTCTATTGCGGAGATTGTTTCGCTTGGTTTTATTGATGCTCGTGTAACAGTGGTAGAGGAGTATATCAATCATATTAAAATTGGAGATGAGATGCCGATTATTATTGACGAACTTGGAATTAAAGTGGTGGGCAAGGTTCATTCAATTGTTCCTTATGATTTGATGGCGCCGCGTAGTTTTCCGGTGATTGTTCGGTTGGAGGATCGTAATGGGGAACTGAAGGTGGGCATGAGTGCAACGGCGTTGGTGGCAATTACGGATCCTAAAGAAGAAATTGTTGTTTCTAAAGATGCGGTGTTGATGAAGCCGGATGGTTCAACTGTTTGGGCGGCAACTCCTTCCCAATTAACAGAGGATGATTCTTCTGTTTTGATTGCCAAACCGATTCCGGTCAAAATCACTGCCGAAGGAATCAACTCTTACGGAATAGAACCGGAAACCGAAGAAGGACAAACGCTCCTTGTTGCAGGAACCAAAGCTGTTATTGAAGGGGCAGAACGTCTTATTCCAGACCAACGGATTCGGATTGAAGAGATTGATCCGAAACTTCTTGAAAATCTTCCGCCTGTAACCGGACACCGTATTATCAATCAAAAAACAAGAATTGGAAGATAACCAATTATTGGTATTTCTATTAGTTTTTTTATTTCAATTATTATTATTATTATTATTATTATTATTATTATTATTATTATTATGTCACAAGATTCTGTTTCTGAAATTCGTGGTTTAACGATTAATACATTGATAACCAATTCGATTATTATGTCGGTGGAGAGTTGTCTTCAGATGTGTGATTTGAAGACGCGGGTTGTTGGTATAACAAAGATTCCGATTCACTTACCGGATGCTCCTGTTACGGGAATGATTGGTCTTAGCGGAAAATGTACGGGGTTTCTTTCGTTGACAATGCCTAATCGAGTTGCCACGCTTGCTGTTTCCGGTCTTTCGATGGAAGAATACACAACCGTCAATGCCCAAGTAGTGGATGGAGTCGGGGAAATTACCAACATTATTGCCGGAGGACTCAAAACAAAACTCTACAACACTCCATGGATGATTAACAATATTACCGTACCTTCGGTAATTCTTGGGAGTAATTATAATATTTCTTATACGAAAGGAATTGAGTATTGCGGTATTACGTTTGAAATTGATGATCCGGAAACAATGTCGATTCAAAACCGTGTTTTCATGGTCAACACTTCACTTATCCAGGCAACTTCGTAACAGATTTTCTTCCTGTTGATTCGCTTCACCGTAACCCGTCATTCCCGTTTTAATTTCCAACCTATACAAAATTTGTAATATTATCAGTGAATTTTTTTATTTCTTAAACTCGGAATGTACGAAAAAGAAGTTTTCTTAATTCCTAATTCCTATCAACAATAGTTTTATTTCTAATATTTATTTCAAAAAAATTTTTTCTCTCAATTCCCATGTATTCTGTGTATTCCGCATTTAAAATAAATATTCCGATGAATAATTACTAATTACTGATTATTTATCTACAATTTATTCCCTTCAATTCCGAAACTATTCGCAAAAATCATCCGTTTTAACATGAATTATACTTATTGCACGTTAAAGTTTTGGTTTTTATAAGAGTAGAATTTTTGTGTCCTTTATTTAAAATCCAATAAATTCAGTTTATTCTATCAAAAGACGAAAACCGAATTATCGAGTGTGATGAGTATATTAAAACTATTTTTATAACAAGTTATTAGACCTTATGGGAAAATCAGTTGGTGCGATAGAGTTATCCAGTATTGGTATTGGATACAAGGTTCAAGACGAAATGTTGAAAGCGGCGTCAATTGAAGTATTGATTGCGCGGACGATTTGCAGCGGCAAATATTTAATTATTTTTAGTGGTGGTGTTAGTGATGTGGAAACGGCAATTGAAACTGGTATGGTGGTTGGTCACAGTGCGGTGATTGATCATTTGACGGTTGCGAATGTTTACGAAGGAGTTTTTCCGGCATTGTCGCAATCGGTTGTTTTATCGCCGGAAGGGATTGACGCACTTGGTGTTATTGAAACATTTAGCGGAGTTAGTGCTTTGGTGGCGGCGGATTATGCCGGCAAAGCCGCTCGTGTTACGTTATTCCGGTTACACATTGCGATGGCACTTGGCGGCAAGGGATTACTGTTGATGACGGGCAGCGTCTCCGATGTAACCACCGCAGTCAATGCCGCCGCAGAAGCAATACGAAAACGCGGCTTGCTCGTTTCTGAACTCGTTATCCCGCGTCCCAGCCATGAACTTTTTACCGACTATATTTAGACTAGTTTATTGCAACGAAAATCGTAAGCCGATGTTTATTGCTGTCCGATGTGTTTGTCCACGAATTTCGAAAAAGCTTAAAATTATCAATACAATATGTGTTTCGATCATTGAGCGTTATGTGTGGTCAATATTCGTTGTACCAATCAAAGAATAATTTCGTTTCGTATTGAAATATTTCATAACTTGTTTATAATCAAGACTTTAACATTACTTCCTGGCATACGATTGAAGTGTCGCCGCCAACTCCTGATTAACTCGTTCCAATTCTTGATTGGTCAATATTTAAAACTTGGGCGTTATTTCCTGCCGAACCTCCTAGCTAACCGTTCCCGTTTTAGCTGCCTGGTTTGGCGCGTGTTACGTTTTGGTTCGGGGGTTGGGTTTTCGGTCAACCGCCCCGTTTTTTGGTAACACGCGCAAAACGTTGCGACCATTGATGTTAGGTTGATGTTAGGTTTTCTAAAACGTCTTACTCCGATGTGGTTCGATAAAACATTACGATCATTGATGAATTTAATGATTAGACGGACGCATGTCAATTGACCTCGGATTAATTTATTGGAAAATATCTCCTCATTAGTAATCGGACTAATACCAATTATAGGGATTAGATGATTTGAATCCCCCTGTGTATTGATCCATTTTTTTTGCATCAATAATTAAAGTCATAAAAACTCTCCTTTGTAAAATGTAGGTAATATATCAATGAAATTTTCGCAAATCTATTGCAATTGTGTCGAGTAAAAAATCTTTTCATCTCGTTAGGAATGACATGTTGGTAGAAAATAATGCAACAACATGAACTGCATCTCGTAGGGATGCAATGTTGGTGGGATCAATGACGAATACATAATTTTACCAATATTTCGTTCCTATGGGGCGAGCATTTTTAATCAATTTCATTTTTTCTACTAACATATTGCCCCTAACGGGACAAAAACACAAACATTCGTTAGTGATCAAATTATCCGGTTTATGTTCTGGAATATTCTGTATCGTTATGTTACGGATTTTCGGATAAATCGGATTCGGGCAGCGTTTTTAATCGCGTAAGGAATTTGATGTTTACTGCAAATATCGTAGCGATTATGTCCGTCAACCAAAATATCGTTCCAAACGACAAGCGGCGACAAACAGCCGTCTTTCAAAATACTCTCTTCAAATCCTGTAAATTCCGCATCGGTAAGCGGCGGCAACAGGTTTTTCAATTCGTCGATAATCGTAAGTTCTTTCATGGTAATAAAATGGGTTAAAGTTAAAGTAACAAAATAATCGGTTAACGTTCAAAAAGATTGACAAACACGGCAGCAGCCCAACGAGGCTGCGGTTCCTCGGACGCGAAGCGAATTGCCCGTCCGGCTACGGACACATGGCTTGAACAAGCGAATCCCGCGAAAGCGGCAACACATCAAGGAAACCGTAACGGTTTTTTGCAACTCCAACCGCTGACGTGGTACATCGAAGGATGCGTTGTCCGCCGCTCTTTTCACCTTTCGCCGCTCCGAATTCACGGGTCGCCAGTAAAACCGCATCACACCATTCACAAACAAGAGCATTCGCTTTTTTGTGC
>JAITIZ010000142.1 GCA_031279215.1 Planctomycetaceae bacterium | reverse complement strand
GCGTAGAGTTCGACGATTGCACCAGCGAAATCAGTTAAGACTCTGGTGCTTCCGTGACCGTCGAATGTGAAGTAAAGTTCTTGTTCGGTGCCGTTTTTAATAGTGATTTGACTGATTCTGTTACGTCCGATAATGTAGGTTATGTTCGCTTAGCGCAACATTTTTCACATTATAACGATTTTAACGGGACAAAGAGTCCTCTATTATCACTATAATTATGGTTTATTACCTGATTGTCAAAGATCAAAAATCTGTTATATCCAATATTTATCACTTCTATTCATACAACCATTTTACATTTAAATCGAAAAAAATCTAGAAAAGGTTGGTAAAAAATAAAATTGTTATCAAAAAATATTTTTTGCTAACAATGATTTTTATTTCTCAAGTTTTTCCTACAAACTGATGAAAGGAATGATTCAAAATTACCTGTCTAAAACCATTGGGGAGTCTCTTGAAAACACCGACATTGTAACGAAATTCACAAACACTCCAAAACAATATTTTCGATACAATTTTGCATTAAAATTCGTCATAACCTATTTATAATCAAGACCTTTAACATCACTCCTTGCTCATGGTGAACAACGCCGTTTTGAGGAGTGAACCCGGCAGTGAACAGCCGTTTACATTTTTCCGCAAGTTCTTTTATAATAAGTACTTACGAACCACCTGTGTCAGGTAGGCAACCGTAGGTGAGAACCTTTCGCTGAAGGGCTTTCACCTACGGTTGCGTCGGCGTACTCGCCGACTTGACCCTGTTGACGGACGGAAATAAAAAACCAACAGCGTATAACACCAACAGCGTATAACACAATAACAAAACTAACCGTTGCAACATTTCGACGAAACGTTGCCTACCTTTTAAATCTGGACAACTACAAATTTCAAACATTCAAAAACAACCAATTCATAACAGGATAGAGTATAACAGGATTCCAAACCGCTCTGTAACACAAATTGCCTACCTTTTAATTTCTATCCGTAAACAAATTGACGAAAATTCCACCGAATAATTACACCAATTCTTTAATAGATTTTTTGAACATAATCAATATCAATAAAAAGCAATTTCGCTGAAATAACAGAAGGATCAATTCGGTAAAGTTTAGACATTCCATTACGATACGCTTCCAATTGTGGTGCGTACATTTTTTGATGTTCCGCAATAAATTCCGCAAGATCACAAGTTTTATTATAATGATCCGTTTTGTAATCAATAATTTCCAACCCTACCGGTTGTCCGTTTTCCCGAAAAATTACCAACCGATCTATTGAACCGCGAAGCAACTGTTCATCATCCAAACGAACAACAAAACGGCGCTCATGTTCCACATCAACCGTCCGGTTTTTCAGAACGTAATTGGATAACGATAACGTGTTGCGAATATTGGGTTTGTTACAAGATTCTAAAAAAGCGTTGACTGCTTTGTGCGGATCAATATTTCCCTTCTTTCCCATGATTGCAGATTGGACAACTTGTAATAAAAAATCGGCATCGGGTTTTCCTTGATCCAACCAGGGATTTTTTCGCAAACCGTTTTCGAAACAAGCGTGAATTGCAGTTCCCCAAAGAAGAGCGTCTTCGGGAAGGCGTTTTGAAAAAACAACAGTATTCGTAACAGTAATGACAGAAGAAGAAGAAGGTGAGGCGAACTTCGATTGGGGTTTTTGTTGCAATTCCAGACTTGAAGGCGAAACACGTAAGAGATTACGCCATAATCGTTTAGATCGTTTTGCCAAAGAGCAATTCAACAAATCTTGTTTTAGAATTGGTTGCGGTATTGTTTCCGGTTTTTTGAGTCCCAATTCCCGTAACTCCCGACTCCAATCTTTATTACCCATTTGAAACAGAATTTTGGATTCGGAGTCTTCCTGTTGCGAAATCAATCCTGCTCGTAAAATACGGGCAAATGTCAATGAAAATATTGATTCACTTTTTTTTGATTTTGTTGACGATTTTTGATTGATCGGCGGTACAATCATGACCAATTCGTGTTTTGCCCGCGTCATCGCCACATAAAGTAATGAAAGTGATTCTTGGATTTCGCTATGAATCCATTTTTCAAAGGCTTGTTTAAATTTTTTAGGAAGAAGAGATTGTAATTCCTCGCCGGCATAGCGAATAACTAAGTCCACCGGCAATACCGGAGTTTCGCGCGCTACAATAATTTGAGGTGTTACGGCAACCAGTTTGCTGTCAAGATTAGGAAGAACAATAATATCAAATTCAAGTCCTTTTGATTTATGAACAGTCATAATCTGTATTGGCGATAGAATAGGGCTTTCGATTTTTTTGGTCTGAACCATTTTGACAAAGCGGTCTGTCCGAACACCGGATGCTGTTTTTTGAAATTGCCTTGCCAGTTCTGTCAATTTTTCGAGACGTTGAAATTCACGCGGATGACACGCCGGAGCTAATTGTTTTGCAAGACGTTCCGTAACAATTCCATATCCATCGTTCAACAACTCATCCCGTAACCGCAAGGAACATTGGATTGCCTGAAAATCGTTACGGTAATCGGTTAACCGTAAAAATTTTGCCAAAGGTCCGTTGGCAAGATGAAACCGTGCAATCGTATCACCAGGATGATCTGCTAAAATCATTGCCGATAAAATATGCTGAACCGCCGCGGAATCTGTTAAAGGATTTCCGCCTTCTTCACTGGCTTCAATCCCCAACCGTTTCAGTCCGGCAATAATCGGTGCAATTTTTTCGTTGCGAAAAACAAGAACTCCGATTGTTGCTTCGGGACGTGTTCGGTAAAGCTCGGCAATCCGGTCAACTGTATATTGTACGTTTTTATCGCCTTCTTGTTCTTTGTTTGTTTCTTTGTTGGTTTCTTTATCTGTTTCTTTATCGGTTGATGAAGAATCCGTTTTAGAATGACCGTCTGAATTATCGTTGCTTGGTGATGTTTCAAGAACACAATAACCGGGTAGATTTTTTTTAGCCGTCTCATGTTGTTCAAATCGGGCGTTCCACACCTGAACCGCTTCACGATACGATATTAAAGCGTCGTTTGATGCAATTGTTTCAAATAACTTGTTTACCGTTTCAATAATGATTGGACTACTCCGAAAACTGGCGTTAAGTGATTCCTGAATGATGTTGGGAATTTCGTTTTGAATTGTATCAAAAATTTCCGCAACTCCGCCGCGCCACGCATAAATTGCCTGTTTAACATCGCCAACACAAAAGAAAGAACTATTTGCTTTTGAAGACGTTTCTTTGGCAAAAGGACGAATAATTTTCCATTGCGGTATTGATGTATCTTGAAACTCATCAAGAAGCAAATGATCTGTTCGGGCATCTATCCGGTGCGCCAATAAATCAAGTGTCGGAAAAAAATCGTTACGACCAAGCCGTTCTGTTATCTCGTCGAAACGAAAATTGTGTTCTCGAAGCAATATTTCATCGTAAGCCGAAACCACAAGATCAAGAAGTTGCCGTGTTGCATCGGTTTGCCAAACTAACTTGTTCATTTGAACCGCCTCTGCCTGTTTCGCTAAATTTTGAATACAATAAAGTAAATCACCTTCAAATTCTTTTCTATCAAACCTAAATTCACCGGCAACAACATTTTCGACGATTGTTTCACCTAGAATGGATTTCCAATCTCCATTCACGGCAAGACGAATAATTCTGTTGCGCGCTTGAATAAATGATTTTGGTTCACTTTTATCTTTATTTTTTGGGAGTTCTGCTGCTTGCAACCGTTTGAGAATCTGTTGTAATTCCGTATCATCAATTTCTTGTTGCAGCAAGTTTTTGTGTTTCCAATTTTGGGGGGTACTTTCCCGAACAATGGGCAACAATGTTGTTGCGAGATTAAGGAGTTCTTGAGTGATATTTCGGTTTTGTTCACCTTTTTGCAACAGATTCATAAGTTTTACAGCTTCATTTTGGCGGGATTCGCTCAAAACGTTCCGAACCGCTTCACTGAGATAACGTGCAAAATCAATATCTTCCATAATTGACCAACCGGGTGGAAGTCCGAGTTCCAATGCAAATGTTGAAGCAATTTTGTTGAAGAAGGAATCCAAAGTACAAATCCGAAGACGATAAAGATTTCGTGCAAGTTTACCAAGGACTTCTGCAAGATTGTCGGGAAGTTCGAGAAAACCGGCGAGTTCACGGCGTTTTTCCGGATCGGCAACTGCATCGGCAAGACGCAGTAAAATCCGGTCTAAAATCTCTCCGGCAGCCTTTCGGGAAAATGTGGACGCAAGAATCGTATCAACCGGATAACCGTGAAAAACGATTTGCAAAAATTGATTACTCAACCGGAATGTTTTGCCGGAACCCGCTGAAGCACGTATAACAATATTAGACATAATAATTTAATGGAAAAAAAAAAATTTTATTTGTCAAAAAAGACAACCTTTGTAACTATTCAGCCGCCATAACATTTTTATTTTTTCTCAAAGCAATTTTGCAATGGTGTTATTTGTTACCGATTTCCCTTGTTTTATTGTATTCATTTTTTTGATTTATTTGTAACATTTCATACGATATGAATAATTACTTGATGGACATTGAAGTATGGGATTTATTGGTATAATTTGTTACGTCAATAAACTGCCAACGAGTAAAGTAAGAAATTAACAGCGAGTTGCATCGCAGAATCGGGAGTGTATCCGCGGCAACCTGAAAAACCGGCAGTTTCGAGAGAACAGGCAATATCATTCGGTGAAAATACGGCCGCCCAACGGTTATCGTACCCTAATCGAATTCCATACAACTCCGGTTTTTCGTTTCGTAATTTGGCAATAACTGCACGATTAGGAGATTGTTCCGGTTGCCGAAGTTCCAGTGAGTCGATTTTGAAACCGCCAAAAACTTCGGAAAACAACGGATCATCAGAAGGAATTGGTTGTAAGGGCGAATTGGGAAATATTTGATACATTTCATTAACCAATGATTCGGTAAACGATTTTGAGGAACAAATCGAATTGGCAAAAAGAAATCCGCCTCGTTCCAGATGTTGCCGTAACATCTCTCGCTGTTCCGGCGAAAACCGGAACGCCTGACGTCCAAACATAAACAAAATTGGATATTCCGACAAAGCAGAATCAGTAATAGTAACAGAATCAACCTCGTCCGTAACAGATAAACCAAGATTCGACTCAACCCAATGAAGCAGATTCGGCAAAGCACGCGGTGCCGGATTGACTTCACCATGCGCCAAGAGCCCAAGAAAAACACAACCGCGATGTCCTCTCAAATCCGTATTTTTTCTTAACGATTTCGATTCTGTAACTTGATCACGATATTTTTGTTCAGAATCTAACGCATAAGTGAGGATATTGAGACCGATTTCGAGACCGGTTTCAATTTGACGGCGAACATTGGATGAATACAAATTGTTTTGCCCATTCCAACGGGCAATTTCCCAAAGACATGAGAGTGATGGTTGTTCGTTGATTGCCGGAAGATAAACAACATTTGTACGGCATGCAGTTGTGATTCCTTTCATGGGACGGCGTTGATTGGGTTCAATTGGTGTTTCAATCGACCAGATAGGATGCGATGCTTCCAACAAAACAAGCTCGTAACCCGGTTCGGGAAAAACTTGTTTCATTAATTCGTGAAATCCCGTATCAAAATTTTTATCGTCCTGCAAAGCCTCCGCAATAATAAAACCGCCCCGATCAAGATAAGTACGGAGTTTTGCGGCAATCATTTTCATTTCTGTATCGTTTTCGGTAAGCGGTGTCCGGCTGCCCGAAAAATAAAGAATCGGCGACTGAATCAATTCCTCTGTTGTGGTTTTGCCCAATTCGAGATATTGCCAGCCGAGAGGAAAATTCCAGCGTGAACCCGAAAACCGTAACAAATGATCAATATCATACGGATGTTGATTTCCTCCGTAGGAAAGCGGGACTTTTATTTTTGAAACAACTATTGGTCGGCGCCCTTGAGCCAGAAAACTAACCGCACAAGCAGTTTCCAGAATAGTTTCACCGGAACGATCTGCCCAATGAGTCCGATGTTCCCGAAGTTGGCGGAGAAGAGATATTGTACCTTCACGGTACCAATCATAACGACCAATATGACGTTGCCCCAATAAACGTCCAACTTTTTCAATAGCAAATAAATTATAATGAACCCAATGCATTCCATGAATTCTGTCCGAATTCATATTATTGATATTCCACCAGGCAGGTGCTGTTTTAAGTTGGCGGACTAACGATTTGTCCAATGAACTCAAAGCATGATCAATCCTCGCAAAAACATGATGCGGATCCCATTGTCCGCATCGGATATGATCACCTTCAACCCGAAACCGTCCCGAATCATAGATTCCCGTTGCAAGAATCAATGAGATAATTCCTGCGTTTGTTGTGCAGGAATGGGCATCGCCGCTGCCCTGAAATAATGGACGATAACCCCATGAACCATCATTATTTTGTGTTCGTTCCCAGAAACGCCGAATTTGATCCCAAACATCATGCGGAATAGTAATTCCACTTTGTTCCGCTTCATGCAAGGCAAGTCCTACGTAACAGGTTTCAAATGTACTGTAATGACGAAAACCCGAATTGTATTGCCAACCGCCTTGACCAAAGGAACCGTCATTAACTTGTTGTTTTAAAAACCATTGGACATTGTGTTCCAGAAGAGTTTGATCGGCAGGGTCTCCGTAACGAATAAGAGCCATCGTTTGTACTGCAACCGGATAAGTGTCGCGAATATTTTCGCCTGCCCGATAACGGCGAAGAGCTTGAACCCCGCGAATAAGGGAAGAATCCTTTTTTGAAACTCCCGCATCAAGGAACGATAACACACACATCGCCGTCGCTCCAAGTGTATGACCGGGAATTTCATATTGCCATTGCCCATCCGATTTCTGTTGACTTTTAAGATATTGAACTCCGTTGTTAATCGCCGAAACTATCCGCCGCGAATCAATCATGAATTCATTGTCCCCCTCAAAATCCAACATCATATCCGAACCCAATATTGTTGATACGGATATGATAAAAATGAAAAAATACAAAATTCGCATAAAAATTGTTGCAGTATTTAAGGATTTAGGAATTATACTTCTTGTATTCATCGTAATATTTCAGCGGAATTTTTGTTTTTTTGAGATCACGAAACACACTAAATTTCACAAAAAAGTTTTTAAACACGAAATACACTAAATTTCACAAAATACACGAAAACTATCTAAAAAAAA
>JAITIZ010000136.1 GCA_031279215.1 Planctomycetaceae bacterium | reverse complement strand
AAGATCGAAGAAGTTGTAAAAAGTTTACAGGAAAGAGTTTAGAACGTAAAGATTCTCCACTATCCGTTATCAACTTTCCACTACAGATTGCCCACCCCCCCTGGTTTATCCATTTTAACATTGGGCGTTTCGTCGGTTTTTTCGGGGAATTTTTCAAAGCGTTTTCTACAAAGTTTTTCATTGTCATGTTCCTTATTTTGCAAGGTTTTTTTGAAGTAACAGCGAATCGTTTACCACAGAACAACGCAGTAAAAAAACAAATCGCAAATCAATGGTCGTTAAGTTTATACAAAATCAAATCAAATTACAAGGGAGGAATCTTCGTGTTTAAAAATTTTTCTATTTTTTAATGTTAGGGTAATTTGAATATTACCGATCAAGGTTGGAACTGATTCGGACGGCTTCATCGCTTCTTAGGAAATTCTTGTCGGTAATTTTGAATTTATCCCAAAATTTTGTTTGTTTTTCCGGTGTTGTTTTGGTATTATCTTTATCTTCCCATTGGTGATCTTTTTTTCCGTCATCTTTTTCCGAATTGGTAAGCCGTTCCATTTCGCGGTTGCGGACAATATGAACCTGAGACGCCATATTTTCGCGTTCACGGTCATGGTAAGACCGAAATTCAGAAGAACCGTTATGCTGGTAATAGGGAGGAACTTCTTCAATACGCGGTTTTTTGCGGCTTTCAAGTAAACCGCAACCACCGAATAAAAATACAAAACTCACCACAATTAAAAAATTTAGGAACCCCAAAACAATTTCGAGTCCTAAAAATCGGCATTGTTTTTTTGGTATTGACACCGAATCACCCATAACCCATGTTGGAAGAAAAATATTTATTATCGTTATAATCGGCATTTTTTAACGAAATATTCAAATACTGCAAAAAAATTCCGAAACAATCAAATCTTTAGGCGGATTGTAAGGATCATAGCATTCATAACAATTTGAATTATCTTATATCATCTATTTTTTCAACAAAAAAGGCATTTTTGACTGCTTTGTGCTTAAAATTTGTTTATAATATCTATATTGTTTATTTTTCCTATTTTGCGTTTCTTTGTTATACGGTATTCGAGATACAAACATCATGTTTTCAGAAACCGATAGTCGATAAACAACGTGATACTGTATTGTTGGTCGCGATAGCGAAACCACAGGAAATTGACTGCTTAAAATTTCGGTAAAAGATTAGTTTACTCGACTTTAATCAGTAGAAGTCGAAATCAAAATCGAATTTTCAGAGGTGTCCAAAGGTAAAGTTATGTCAGGTATTCAGAGCAGCGTCGGACTTATTTCGGGAATTGATTATGTTAGTCTGGTCGATCAGTTGATTGCGCTTGATTCGGTCACGAAAACTAGGCTTGAGGAACGGAATGCACTTTTGGCAGAGGAACGACAGGCGATTGAAGATTTGATGGCTCAGTTCATGAGATCAAGTTACATGATCAATAGCCTAAACAAGGCGGATGCGTTTAATCGTTGCGACTTTACCAGCAGTAACTCCAATGCCTTAACCGCCACAAAAAATGGAACTCCCACGGTGGGTTCTTATACGTTTACACCAATTCAAGTGGCAACCACACAACAAACAGTTGCCAAAGGAGTAACCAGTGATACGGAAGCCTTGGGAAAAACCGGAACAATTACTATCGGTAAAAGTTGGTCACTCGAAAATGATATTGAACTCCAAAATATCAATGGCGGTGATGGTTTTACCAAAGGGTCGATCCGAATTACCGACGGAAGCGGTACACGCGCCACGATTGATTTGCGAAGTGCCGTAACAATGAACGATGTTATCGAAACAATCAATAATACTCAAAATATTGATGTTTCAGCGGAACTGGTTGATGATCGGATTGTGCTTACTGATTTGAGCGGCGGTGATCCTTCAAAGTTTGTGGTTCAGGAAGTTTCCGGCGGCTCCGCCGCCGCCTCACTCGGTCTTGCCGGACTAACTGCGGATGAAAATGGAATTGCTACAGGAAATTCGATTTACCGGCTCGGCGAAAATATGAGCCTCGATCAACTCAATGACGGAAACGGTTTGGTGTTTGATTCTATTTTAACGGACATCGCCGTGTATTGTAAAGATGGTTCGATGGTGTCGATTGACTTCAACCGGCTTTCGACCACAGAAGAAATAGAAGCGGGGGCGTCGGAAGTTCAGCGGGAACTGACTATCGGCGATTTGCTCGAAACAATTAATAATTCAACGGATGCCAACGGTGTTGCGGGAAAAATTCAGGCGTCTATTAGTGATGACGGGCGACGCATTGTTTTTCGTGATCTGACCGAAGGAAGTAATACCACAGAGTTTGTGCAGCCAAGCGGAAGTACCAGTCCGATTTTTCGTACTTTGGGACTTATCGGCGGAGATTACGAAGCCGCTATCACAGCCGAAGACGGAACGTTAACAACCCGTCAACTAATCGGCGGTCTCAGTTCCCCGCTCATGTCCACGCTTAACGGCGGTTACGGACTTTCAAAAGCAACCGCCGGAGAAATCGAAGTTCAAGATCGCGCCGGAAATAAAGCCGTTTTGTCTTTTACTCAAGAAGAACTCGATTCAATGCAAACTTTTGAGGCGGCGGTTTCCTTGCTGAATCAGAAACTACAAACCGTTGAGGTTGAAGTTGCGGCGGGCGAAGAACCGCGATTCGGTATCGGAATTTCTGTTAAAATAAACGACACGAAAACCGGTTTTCAACTTGTTGATACAACCGGACA
Source organism: Planctomycetaceae bacterium (assembly GCA_031279215.1). Classification (GTDB taxonomy): domain Bacteria; phylum Planctomycetota; class Planctomycetia; order Pirellulales; family Thermoguttaceae; genus WRKP01. Next base: position 3,303 of record JAITIZ010000136.1, on the reverse strand, counting down.
AAATACCGCCAATTTAATTTTCCGTGACAAAACTACGACCGCCGCCACGGAAATTCCATCGGAAGAAGAAGGCGGAGAACCAACCACCGTAACAACCACAACCAATCCGAATATTGCTTCGTCATTTGGATTGAACGTCAATTCCAATCAGTCGAAGGTGAACGGTGAAAGCATGAACCGGCAAACCGTTTCGTATGCTACGAAACTTTCTGATTTAAACGGTGGTCGAGGTATTACCTTGGCGGGAGGCAACATCACCATCACGGATTCAGCCGGACAATCTGCAACTCTGACCTTCGACTCAAAAACACATCAAACGCTTGGCGATGTTATCAACTCGATTAACCGTACCAATGTGAGTGTGAACGCACGAATTAACGATGCGGGCGATGGGATTCTCCTTGAAGAATTTGCGGGCGGAAGCGGCAGTTTTTCCTGTCTTGATGATAGTGTTTCCAAATTCGCTGCTGATCTGGGAATTAACAAATCGGCAAATCAATCGCAAAAGGATGAAAATGGACGGTTGCGGATTGAAGGCAGTACGACGTACAAAATTGAGGTTGTTGAAACGGACACGCTTGATGATATTCGCCAGAAAATCAATGATGCCGGAGGGAATTTTACCGCAACTATTATTGCTGACGGGACAACCACCCCTTACCGTTTGGCGATTTCCGGTAAAACAACCGGTGCGGCGGCGGGAATGAATATTGACCTTTCCTGTCTTGGTTTAACAACGGAAAATATGACCGAAGCCAGTGATGCCATTCTTGTTTACGGTGATGCCAAAAGTTCCAGCGGAGTGGTTCTTCATTCCAGTTCAAATACATTCAAAAATATTGTCAGCGGTATTGATCTGACTGTGGTCGGAGCTTCCGATACTCCTGTTACCATAACAAGTGCGAAATCAAGTGTTGATATTAAAGCGGCACTCACAACCTTTGTCGAAAACTACAATACATTCCGAGAACTACTCAATGGTTTTACCGCTTACGATACGGAAACGTATGAGGGAGAAATTTTGTACAACAACCATGTTGCTAGAGCGTTTGACCGTAATATTACCGATGCACTTTTGAAACGGGTCTATGGAATCACGGGAATCAATTCGTTACAATCAATCGGAATTTCGATACGTTCCAGTCTTGACGATTCATCGATCAACTCAGCCACCGGTACCCTTACGTTTGATGAAACAGTTTTTGATACATTGTATGAATCCAATCCTGACGGTATTCAGGAGTTTTTCTTCAAGCAGCAGGAAATTATCGGAGACGACGGGGAAACAACAACAATTACTTCCGGTTGGGCGCAAACATTTATGGACGCCGCTAATGCGTTAGTGGATTATGACGGGATGGCTTATTATGAACGCGATACGCTTGACTTAAAAATCAGTCAAAACGAAGAACGTATTGCGTTTTTGCAGGAACGGCTTGATGTGAAACGGACAATGATGCTCAATAAATTTTACGCAATGGAAGAGGCGTTAGCCCAAATGTCGTCGGATATGAATACCGTTTCGTCCATTGCCAGCACCTGGTCGTCAAACTCCACAAGCACAAGTTAGTTAATAGTTAATAGTTAATAGTTCGCAAGCGGAATTATTATCGCTTGGGTAAGTAATCCGCTTGCGACACTATTAACTATTAACTATAAACTCTCCCCAAACCCTTTCAATATCGTCAATTGGAAATATATTAAACGATTGTAGGGCTACAAATGACGCCATCCCAATGTTGTTTTGTTGAGAAAATTAGGTAAAAATGAGGGCTACAAAAAAAAATTAAAATAATTAAAAAAATTCCACTGATCTACTACAACGTTTTTAATTCGCATGCGCAACTATTCACTATTAACTATTCACTATTAACTATTATGAAGTCGATTCGTCATAATTATCTTCAAGCGGAAGTTCACACCGCAACACCGCAAAAACTACAACTTTTATTGGTGGAAGCCGCGATCAAGAATATTCATCGGACAAAACAATTTTGGAAGGATCAGAAATATGATGACGGAATAGAATCACTTTCCCGTGCGCAAGATATTATTGCGGAAATTCTGTGTTCTCTTGATCGTGAGGGGAGTCCAGACATTGCCAAAAAATTGGCATCGATTTATCTTTTTATTTTCCGTCGTCTTGCGGAAAGTGGGATGTCGCGTGACGAGCAGAAGTTGGATGATGCGTTGCGTGTTCTTAGTTCGGAGCGGGAAACATGGCGGCTTGTTTGTGAAAAATTCGGTGCCACAATCAATGCGGCAAACCAATCTCCAAACGAAGGAACAAAACTGGATCTTTCAACTCATGTTCCGTTGCCCCCGAACCAGACCGCAACCGGAACCGCAACTTTTGCCCGACCTTCTTTTATTCAAGGAATTCGACCGCTTGGTATGTCTGGCGGGATCCAGACCGACAGTTCACTTGCCGGAACCAAACAACCGCCCGCAACCTCGCCCACCAATGATGCACAAACCACACAAACTACTAGTTCCGGTTCAGGAAATAGTTGGGATGCGTGAGTGAATAATCTAAAATTGTTGCATGGACAAACGCACTACTTAAAAAATGCGTGGTTCAAAATCTTTCGGAACATCAATTTTGAGCGTATCACCGCTTTGAGTAATAACATAAAAACCAGCTTTGATTGTGAATTTTTTGACATTTTCCGGAAAAATGGCACCGGCAAGAGCAGCAATAAGTTTTTTATTACTTGAATCGGGTTGTTGTTCATAATATTGGCGTATTATTTCCATTTTTCGGATAAGTTCGCGGATATGTTGAATTTGGGGTTTAGATTTGATTTCAATGATCATAATATCATTGGCGTTTTCAAGTACAACATCGGCTTGGGCAAGAACGATTTTGCCTTTTTCAAACTTACGGCCAAAGGGATGAGTTATCTCGTCAAAATGGTAACCCAATTTGTTGAACAGTTCAACTGTTCCGGGAGCAACCAGATGTTCGATGAGTTCGCCGAAACGATTGTCTAGTTTACCAACTTTTTCGCTTAGTTTGGCAACTGCGCTACTGGTTTTTCGGACGGTTTCATCTAATTTTTTGAGACGTTTATCGGTTTCTTTTTGCCGTTCTTCGGCTTCCCTTTTACGTTCTTCGGCTTCCCTTTTACGTTCTTCAGCTTCCCTTTGGCGTTCTTCGGCTTCACGCTCAAAAATAGCGTCGTATTTTTTGCCGAGTTCTTGGATTGTTGCCCAGACTTTTTCGAAGGTAAGACCCTTTTCATAATCAATAGGGTTTTCGGACATAATTGTGTTATTGGGGTTAAGGGTTAAAGATTTTTA
>JAITIZ010000656.1 GCA_031279215.1 Planctomycetaceae bacterium | reverse complement strand
TATGATCGTTGCCAATTGTATTATATTTACGGCATCTATCATGAGATTCTCTTGCGCCGTCAAGACTTATCAATACAGCAATATCATTTTTTACAAAATAATGAATTATGCTATCATTAAGCAATGTTCCATTAGTCGTAAGATTAAATGAAGGACGTTGTTTTCCTAGATCATCTGCAAGTTGGTTGGAGTAATCAATAATTGATTGCAATAAACCAAATGCCAATAAAGGTTCACCACCGTAAAATGATATAGCATGTCGTTCTTGGCTGTCTCTATGTAAAAATTCGTCAATTGCTCTCTTAGCAACTTCAATATCCATTATTTTCCGTGAATGATTTCTAAAAGAGGAATAGCTGTTACCGTAACAGCAATATTCACAACGCAAATTACACTGTTGTGTAATTTCAAGTATAAGAAGTCTTGCATTATATTGAAAAAAATCATCACAACCGAAAATACCGCCTTCATAAAAAATCTTATAAGGGTACAGATTTTGCCCATTTTTTTGCGGAATATTCAAAATACCCAATGATTGAAGTCGCCGATAAGATTTAATGATAGACCGAACTTGTTCCTCCGTAAAACCTCCAGCAATACATTTATCGTGGAACGCTTGTTTTTCAAGGACAAAATAGTCCTCTAATAGTAAGTATACTTCTTCACTCAACCACACAATCTGTCCGGTTAACACATCGTACACATAACCATTACCGTTGGATGTCGTGTATTTATAATACAACGGAATGATTTTGTCCCGCAACAACATCAAGAACCTCGACTAAAGGCATATGAAATACTATATACGTCCGATGCGGCATCAGTTACTGACCAGTAAGCAATACACGCAGGAATACAAGCCGCAGAACACCAACACGTACAAATTGCCTCTGGTCTTGCAAGTTCTTCTGGTTTCATACCAACATCTTGATGATAAAATGTTGTTATTTCAAAATCATCTCTGCAAACAATATCTTTATTGTTCATAGTAATCCTTTTAAAAATAGTGCTAAAGTACAGTTATAAAACACGTTTAACGAATTCATTACTTAATTCGATAGGAAAATCAATTATCCCCGAACCCGGTACAACCCGTACACATACTGCGATTCATTTGATATCGTTGTACCTAACCGAGTCAAACAACACATGATTCGTCTAGTAGAAACATCAACGTAGACAAGACCATCAACGGTAGCTTTTACTCCTTTGTCCAACAACACATTCAATTCCTTTGCAAGTTGCGTTGCTGACTCATCGGCTTCTGTCTTAGAAAGACCTCGCTTCTGCAATCGCTCTGACATTCTCTGCTTATCAATGTCATTTTTCATTGAAGACATATCTTGCGAATCAGAATGCAAAATTATCGCAATTGTCTCAACACCATCTACCGCCATTACACTTTCGATTGTATGATCAATGATTATCGTTGGGAAAAAAGGATTACCAGCCTTCCAAGTGCCACCGACCTGTAATGTTTTTTGCGGTAATTCCATAAAAAGACCAGCTGGAATATTCTCCCCAACTTCCTTTGGCAAGTTTAATGCAATAAGTTTTTTCTTGTCTATCTCCCAAATACCGACCTGTGCGTCCTGTTTCCGACCACGAAACACCTGTCGATTGGTTATGGTATTTCCAAACACTAATGTGTCGGTACTTTCAAATGAACCCTCTTTCACCATAAAATGGTCGGGGATGAGTGCTACAATGTCCGTTATTTTTTTCGGCATTACTTGCGGAGCTGTCCCCTGATAGAAGCCAGCAAGACTAATGAAATCAACTTTGTTGGTAGGGGGCAATACATCGGAAATTTTTATGGAATCTTTTGACAATGCAACAATTGGGGCATCGGCACTAATAACTAGCCGTTTCCATTCTTCTGCAAATTCATCCGTTATCTGTTCCTTGTGGCGAAAGTGACTAACAACAAACGGTGCTGCAACCAATCCGCCAATAACGGTACCAAGAACGACCCGACGGGTAATTTTCTTATTCATAATTTTGACTCCTTATAAATATTAAACATAAAACTGATACTCTAATTTGTATCAGAGGATACTGAAAATACTAATTTGACCAAATTGTCGTAAACAATATTCGGCAATGAATCAGACCAAGTTCGTGGTTGTGTTTACCTGTTATTGTTTTGTTTGCGAGTTACACTTGTTACCGCACTCATCAATAAATTGTTGATTGGAATTAACCTGTCGAAGGGGTTCAAGCATCATTTTCATCAATACCAATTTATCGGACTTCTCAACAACCTCATTATTTCCAAATCATTTTACATTGCCGAAAAAAAAATCTGCAATGAGGGGCAAAGAACTTTTTCCGGAATTTTTTTATTTTTTTGGAAAATTTTCCCAAATTATGTGAATTTAGCGAAAATGTGTAAAATGTTTCGTTTGTTACATAGTAATTGTTCTTATTACACTTTGCAGTTTCGAGAATAATTAAGGTTAGACAACCTTTCGCCGAAGGACTTTTACCCTCTATTTACAGTGGCAATCGGATTCCAAACCGATCAGCAACACAAATTGCCGGTTAGTTTGTGTATGTTAGTCAATGGAAAGTGGAAAGTAAAAAAATCATTTCCCTCTACTTATAGGAAAAAACTGACTAAAATTTTCTTCCAAAACCGTCTATGTCCTGTAAATATCGCAGTCAAAAAAAATAAAATACTGACTACGTTAGTGAGTATTTAGTCAGTCGTATTGCTATCTTTGTATCGTTTTATTTTAGAATCCGCAACCAGTTCCACTTTACGCTTTTTTTCGTACTCTTTACGAGCATTTTCGAGAATAAGTAGAATATGGTTCTCTGTAAAGTAGCGATTCCGCTATTCCCGCTTTTTTAGCCAATTCCTTGATTGATATTTCCGTTCCAAAGGTATCGACCACTGATTCGATCAAAAATTTTAATTCCAGCCGCGAGCGTCTCTTGTGTACCGTTTTCGGTTGCGAATCGTTTCCTGTGACATCGGGACAGTTATTCGGTGTTGTCTGAAGAGATGCCATTTCAGCAAAAAGTACTCTCAACTGTAATAGATGAAAGTCCATATCGTTTCTAATATCATGAGTTGTGCGCATAAAAACGAGAATGTTAAGGTTGGGAATTTCTAAAAACTCTTTTGTCCACGAATTTTCACGAATGTCTGCCAATTTTTTATATTGACAGATTTACTCTTTCTTTTTATTATTGTAGTAATTGTTTCGGCAGTTGCAATATTATCCGCAGATTACGCTGATTTTCGCAAATTATTTTTAGAGATTTTATAATGATACAAACACAATCTGAAAAAACAATTTGAAAACAATCTGTGTCAATTTGCGAAATCTGCGGATCATCTTTTTGAAATAGTAACTCATGTTACGCAGTAGTTGTCTTCACGTGGACATGTATTGTTTTTTTCTCTTTAAGATTTTTATTGCTGACTTGTTCCTCATTTGGTAAACTAGGCATTCTCGTTAGTACGTTGTCCAGAACTTTAACCCCCAAGACAGGAGTAAAATTTTTTATCATGGATGAGAGATTGGATTTGTACACGGATTATTTATTGAGCAGTGTTGGTCATACGACCGCGACCGGTTTATCCCGTTTGCTTGATGGTTATTTATCCCATGACCAGATTACCCGCCTGCTCTCCGGTCATGAATTGACATCGAAAGATTTATGGCATGAAGTTAAGCCGTTGGTTCGTTCTTATGAAACGGAGGAGGCGTGTTTGATTTTTGATGACACGATCATCCCTAAACCCTACATGGACGAAAACGAAATCATCTGCTGGCACTGGGATCACAGTAAAGGACGTAATGAGAAAGGTATCAACCTTTTGACAGCGTTTTACCACAGTCAACCGCTCCATGCTTCGGAGGCATTGCGAATACCGGTTGCCTACGAGTGCGTCAAAAAGACGGTTCATTATTGTGATCTCAAAACACGCCAAGAAAAACGCCAAAGCGTGGTCAGCAAAAACGAGATGATGCGTTCCATGCTCACTCAAGCCGTGAAACAGCAACATCTTGTGTTTCGGTATGTGTTATCCGATAGTTGGTTTTCGTCTTCGGACAATATGCTTTTTATCCATCGATTGAAGAAGTATTTTGTGATGGATATGAAAAGTAATCGCTTATGCCAATTCGCGACGTCCGACCGCACGAAAGGTTCGTGGAGCAGTTTAGACCAATTACCGCTCATCCCAGAACAACCCGTGAAAGTATGGCTGAAGGACTTGGAAATACCGGTTCTTTTATGCAAAATCGTCTTTACAAACAAGGACGGTTCTACGGGAGAAATGTATCTGGTGAGCAATAATTTGGAACTCTCGACGGAAGAGTTCAAAACACTTTATAAAAAACGATGGAGTGTGGAGGAATACCATAAATCGCTGAAACAAAATGCGTCGTTGGCAAAATCGCCGGCAAGAACGGTGACCACGCAAAGCAATCATTTATTTGCGTCGCTGGTCGCGTATGTTAAATTGGAAAAACTAAAATTCGCGCACAAACTAAATCATTTTGCACTCAAAGCGAAAATCTATTACGCCGCTTCAAAAGCCGCATGGAACGAACTAAAAAAAATAAAACTCGCAGCAGGGTGCGTAACATGAGTTAATAAAAAGCCGGTACAATACATAACAGACCAGTTTTTTACATAAAATTTTGCCTACCGTATGAATTTGTTATCTTGATTCTTTACAAAATCCGTAACCTGAATTTTCCTTTTTTGAATTTCCCAATGGCAGAAAAACAAGCCGCCCCATCGTCTTCCAGTCCGCCCGTTGCGCCGTCCAAAACGCGCAATCTTGGTGATGTGTTACAAGAATTTGGACAGCATTGCCGTTTGATGCAAGAAGAACTCGGCAAAATCATTATTGGCCAAACTCCGGTGATTCAACAAATTTTTGCCGCCATTTTTACGCGTGGACATTGTCTTTTGGAAGGCGTTCCCGGTTTGGCGAAAACGTTAATGGTGAGTACGATTTCACAAATTCTTGATATTGAGTTTAAACGAATTCAGTTTACGCCGGATTTAATGCCTTCGGATATTACCGGCACCACCGTTCTTGACGAAGACGAAAACGGACGACGTAATTTCCGTTTTGTTGAGGGACCGGTTTTTACGAATATTCTGCTGGCAGACGAAATTAACCGGACACCGCCGAAAACACAAGCCGCCTTGCTTCAGGCAATGCAGGAACGTGAAGTTACCGTTGGTCAGACAACCTATCACTTGCCTGATCCTTTTTTCACGATTGCAACACAAAACCCGATTGAACAGGAAGGAACTTATCCGTTACCGGAAGCACAACTCGACCGGTTTATGTTCAATATTAAGATTGATTATCCCTCGCTTGTCGAAGAGGAAAAAATTTTAGCAACAACAACCCGGAATGAACGTGCGGAGATTCGTAAAATTTTGAGTGGTAAATTGATTATCAATCTTCAAAAGTTGGTGAATAGTGTTGCGGTGAGTCAGTATATTATTCAATATGTTGCGCGTCTTGTTCGTGCAACACGTCCGCGAGATGAATCGGCACCAAAATTTGTACGGGAGTTAGTGGATTGGGGAGCGGGACCGCGTGCGGGGCAATATCTGATTCACGGCGGAAAGGCTCTCGCCGCAATGGAAGGACGGTTTTCGGTAGCCATTGATGACATTCGGGCGTGTGCAATTCCGGTGTTACGGCATCGAATCAGTACAAATTTTCAGGCTCAAGCCGAAGGAATGACCAACGAAGATATTATTAATCGACTAGTGAAAGAACTACCAACTCCGCCCATCGAAAAATTTGAAAAACCTGCCGTAACGTAACAAATCAGAAAGAATAACAATAGGCAAAAAATGAATGAGATATTTCCTTTACTTGGAGATTGGAATAAAACTGTTTGCAATATTCTAAAACAAGAATATCTGCCTAAAAAATATTCTGAAAATATTAAAAATAACGAAATGAGAGGGGATAAAGATATTGATTACAGTAAACAAGACCTCAGTAAACAAACAATTTGGAAGTTAATCTGTACGGAAACAATAGACACGGAATATTCCTATCGGTATGATACGAGGGTTGATGAAGAAATATTACATCAATTATTTTTTGTTCGTAATTTTTCGTAGAATCGGACATATTGTTCTGCGCTTTTTTGCCATGACCAATTTTGTCTCATACTATTGTGTATTAGATGTTTCCAAGTATCTTTTTCGTTCCAGTAAACACTAAGTGTTCGCCAAAGGGCGGTATTGAGGTCGTTTATGGAGTCTGAATAAAAAGAAAACCCGGTTGCGGTACCATTGAGTAAGGTTTCATCATTAAGGTTGACGACAGTATCCGCAAGACCGCCGGTATCATGAACCAATGGAATTGTTCCATAAAGCTGGCTGTACATTTGATTTAATCCGCAAGGTTCATATCGGCTTGGCATGAGAAAAATGTCGGCTCCTGCTTCAATTTTGTGCGCCCATTCGTCAGAAAACTCACACCGTACTGCAACATTTTTGGGATAACGTTGTGCAAGTTCGCTCAAACGAGTTTCCAGACCGGTATCACCTTTTCCGAGCAAACAGAACTGAACACCATGTTTTTCGACCCAAAGCGGAATTACTTCCGCAATTAGGTCAATTCCTTTTTGGTAGGCAAACCGGCTGACAACTCCTATCAACGGTACATCAGGTTGAACCGCCAACCCTAAATTTGTTTGTAAATCTTGTTTGCAAAGCGGTTTTTTTTCAAAAACGGTTGTTGCATCAAACGGGGCAACAATATAAGGGTCAATTGCCGGATTCCAGCGTTTGGAGCATACACCGTTCAGAATACCGCGAAGCATTGGGCTGCGATATTGAAGAACCGACTCCATACCACAACCAAAAGCCGACGATTGGATTTCCAACGCATAACGAGGACTGACCGTCGTAATACCATGAGCAAACATGACCGCAGTTTTCATCAGATTCAGTTTACCGTAAAACTCCATCTGATCATAAGTAAAATGTTCCCAGCCAATTCCCGTCAAAAGCATATCCCAATGCCAGAATATTCCTTGATAAGCTAAATTATGAATGGTATGTACTGTAACAATTTTTTCATATTCTTTTTTATGACGATACAAAATATCCTGATAAGCCGGAATGAGTCCGGTTTGCCAATCATTGGAATGAAGAATATCAATTGAAAGGTTCAACGCCGCAATAGATTCCATTACCGCACGGCTAAAGAAAACAAAACGTTCACAATTATCGTTATAATCCGTACCGTTTTCAGAATAAAGTTCGAGACGGTCAAAATAGTGATCTTGACGAACAAAATAAATAGGGATTTCTGTTCCTTTGATAGTTCCTTTCCAAAGTTCTGCAAAAACAGTTCTCTGACCAACAGGAATAGAAAAAAGGATCGTTGTTTTTTCGAGAGGTTCTCCGCAAGTAAAAACACTACGATAAGCAGGGAGAAAAAGAATAGGGTTATGCCCGAGTTCAGCCAATGCTGTTGGGAGCGAGGTACAAACATCCGCCAAACCCCCAGTTCTGGCAAAAGGAGCAACTTCACTACAAGCAAATAGAATGTTCATGAGATTTAATTATTCCGTTTGAGTGATATCGAAACAATCATGTTGTTTCGGATTTGAAGAAAAAGTCGCACTAGGTCGATTATTTTAACCGATTTAATAAATCGTGAATAGTGGATAGTTGAGATTTAGTGTCTATTTAGCAGCGTCTCTAAAATAACTGTCCATTCAAAAATTGAAAAAGTAACATTTTTTGTTTTGGATTAGCCCCGCTAGAAGCATTAGGATTATAGCCCGCCTTTTGCATGAAAAAAAAATATCGTTTCGTAAAAAAAAATAATAAACTATAGTTGACACAAAATCCAACCAATTTTAAAAACCTATTTTTTGGAAAGGGCAGTGTTTAATTATGCCGGTTATTTTTGAAATTTTTCACCGGTCGTTTCTGAAACGGTTTACGATGTTCTGACTTTTGACCGTTGCCGTTCTCCGACGATTCTTTTGGAAAAGATTGTTGTTTACTTTTCGAAACGGTTTCTTTATCGTTATAGTTTTCAAAACGATCACGATCTGGTGTTCGGTCATAATTTTCGGAACGATTACGGTTTTGTGTTCGGTTACGGTTTTCAAAACGATCTCGATGTTGCGTTCGGTCACGGTTTTCAAAACGATCACGATTAGGTGTTCGGTCGCGATTTTCAGAACGATTACGATTGGGTGTTCGGTCACGGTTTTCAGAACGATCTCGGTTTGATGTTCGGTCGCGGTTTTCAAAGCGATCTCGGTTTGATGTTCGGTCGCGGTTTTCAAAACGATCTCGGTTTGATGTTCGGTTACGGTTTTCAAAACGATCTCGATTGGGTGTTCGATCTCGGTTTTCAGAACGATTACGATTGGGTGTTCGATCTCGGTTTTCAAAACGATCTCGATTAGGTGTTCGATCTCGGTTTTCAAAACGATCTCGATTGGGTGTTCGATCTCGATTTTCAAAACGATCTCGATTAGGTGTTCGGTCGCGGTTTTCAAAACGATCTCGATTAGGTGTTCGATCTCGATTTTCAAAACGATCACGATTAGGTGTTCGATCAC
>JAITIZ010000117.1 GCA_031279215.1 Planctomycetaceae bacterium | reverse complement strand
ATTTTTTTAGGAACGCAGGCGTCTCGCCTGCCCTTTTTATAGGCAATGTGCAGTCGAGACGACTGCGTTCCTGATGTTTTTAGAAGTTCCCTTTATCAACTGGGAACTTCTAAAAACTCATTTTTTTAGGAACGCAGGCGTCTCGCCTGCCCTTTTTATAGGCGATGTGCAGTCGAGACGACTGCGTTCCTGATATTTTTAGAAGTTCCCAACTATAAAACAACTTTCAGATTATTATAATCTTGTTTTTAAAAAATACGACCCCCAAAAAACGGATAAACAACTTTTTGATAAAGGACTTTATTACTGTAGTATTACTGTAGTTATTTACGTAACTGTCTGTTTAAATCGTCCGCAGATGACGCCGATTTTCGCAGATTATTTTAAAAAGGGTTTTTGAAAATAATTTTTGTAATATATCAGCGGGATTTTTTTGTAACTGTCTATTTTGACATTTTTGTTTTCATTTTTTTAACACGAAACACACGAAATTACACGAAAAACACGAAAGGTTTTTTTAGATAATTTTCGTGTATTTTGTGAAATTTAGTGTATTTCGTGTTTAAAAACTTTTTTTGTGAAATTTAGTGTGTTTTGTTCGGAAAAATAAGGTTGGTTTTCAAATTCATAACCCCAAAAAAGTTGAAAAACAAAAATTCCGCTGAAATATTACCTAATTTTTTATATTTTTTGTCTATTCTTCCTTTGTTTATTTGTTTCGTTATTTCGTACTCTCAAAACATAATCCTTGAAAATCCGAGAATATCGAATATCTACTAAAATCTGTGGACTAAAATCAGTGGACGAAAATCGGTGGACTAAAATCTGCGTAAATCTGCGGACGACTTAAATAGACAGTTACATTGTCAAGTGTGATGAATAGCCCCTAATCTAATGGGAAGGCATCAACAGTTGTGGTTCTACGGTAGAGCGGAAGATGCCGATAATAAACTTCCAGAATCATTGTTGCGAATGCTGTGCAGGTAAGACGCCCGCCGGAATTGCCGACCAAACTTCCTCCAATCTCAACAGACCAACTTCCTTTTTCGTGACCTTCCATCGTTTGGCGTTTAACAAGTTCATCACGGATTCGTTTATTCCATTTGTCCCATTTTTCACCGCCCACATGATGCATTACCTGAGTAGCGTAATAACAGTAATAAATATTATTTAGTTGCGGACCTGCTTGGGAAATATAATCGGTTCCCTTAATTAACGCCGGATGTTCCGCTTTCCAACCCATATACATTTGACCCAGTAACCCAATAGGCGTCAAACTAAGTCTTGGTCCGTCTTTCGCACTTTCGTAACCATATTTGGCTCCGCCCTCAATACCAACAACATTGTCGAGAAAATGTTTTGCCCCTCGAATCGTTTTGATTGGGACATTGAGATACGCCATCTGAGCACTTTTTAACGCCATAAAATTCCAACCCATGCCCGAAGTATCACCCGGTTGTTTGGGAGAATACCGCCAACCGCCGCCAATCGGATCCTGCGCCCAAACAATATAATTAATTGCTCCTTGTGCAATTTTTTCAAGATTTTTATCACGAGTCATTGCTGCTGCTTCGCAAATAACAATAGCAGTTAAACCTTGATGATACATTATCGGAGTAGAACCTTTTTCGGCAAGAATAATTCCTTCCGGTCTCATTTGGTAATTGCTGGTAATATAGTCAAGTCCGGCTTTTACTTCTTTTTTATATTTACCGTCCTTGTGCGTAATACCACAACCCAACATCGGTAACAATGCCATTGCGGTTGCCGAAATATAGGATTTGTTGGCCGCATCCATTGGCGAATCTTTGCATTTTCCGCGACAATTCGGATTTCTCAATTGGGTATAAGACCATGCTCCATTGGGGAGTTGGTGTTCGGCAATCCACTGAAGACCACCGGCAACCGCTTTTTCACTCGCTTCGGAACCGCCGCCGCCGGCAACCGCTGTACCTCTATTTTTGCGACCGCCAAGATCTCCGGTATTATTTATTTGAGAGATTAACGTATTCGGTGCCATAAGATTCCCAAGATCGGAAGTGGCAATTTCCGGTTTGGTTTCGGGAACATTCATCTCCGGGGTTATGGTTTCTACTGTTGTATCAATTTCCGCAATATCATTCGTTTCGTCAAGATTGATCTCTACAGGTTCATCTTCGAAAATATCAACATCTTCAATTTCACCCAAGTCTTCCAGATTGGCTGTCAAATCAGGACGAAAATCAACAATTGCCGGAAGAGAACAAATCGCAAGAATAATCAGCACAATACCATGAATGATCAAACTAAACATAATACTCGGTGCATCATGTAAAAATTGCCGAATAGAAAATTTCCGGCGGATATTTTCCAATGCCGGATCATAATCATCACTCACCGGAAGATTTTCAATCTCTTCAGAATTCGAAACTTCATCTGCCGGAATAATCTTTTCGCTCATTTTGGGTCTCCTTAAAAAAGTATCAATTAAAGAAAGGGTATCAGGGAACTTCTAAAAACCTAATGTAAAAATTTATTGTTGGAAGGAACGCGGTCGTCTCGACCGCATTTTTAGGTGTTTTTTTAAAAAAAACAGGGCAGGCGAGACGCCTGCGTTCCTCCTAATATTAGTTTTTAGAAGTTACCATTTATAATTTGTAATCTGAAATTCAAGATTACTAAAAATCGAATTTTAAAGTGCAATTGAGTCTATTACAAAACCAGTACATTTTTGTTCCCGCTCAACTTACAAAAAAAGGATGCGCAACATCATGCCGCACATCCTTTTCTAATAGTGCTATTGGACAAAAGGAACCATTGGAAAAATTGGACATCCTATCCCTATTACCAACAGCCCTCGTGTCTTCCATGCAAAACGGTTCGCAGATCGAAACCAAAAGGGAAACCATTTTGGAGAAAACCCAGTTTTCAGGGTGAAGCAACCCTGTCTCCACGATGGGTTGGTTTGGACCAACGATGCAATTATTCAACCTTTATAAAACTGTTTAACCAGATTACTCGGAAAAATAATCACACACATTTCCGGTTTACTCTTTACTCTCCTTAGTAAGAGTACCCCAAATGTACCGCAAGGCTTCCTGCCCTGTCTGCGTTATTTATCGAATAATCGTCTTGTTGAAATTGACTCCGAAAATCGACATAATACAAAAAAGTCGAATGACATAAAGTATATTAACCTGATTATTACGATTGAACAAAGTTTGCTAATAGGTAAGACAAATTATTCCTCATTGTTCTATGTTTTTTTAATCTGTACTTTCCGAAAAAAAGTTAAAATCATAAGGTAACTTCTAAAAACTAATATATTAGGAGGAACGCAGGCGTCTCGCCTGCCCTGTTTTTTTACAAAAAACTCCTAAAAACTAATTTTTATTTTTTGGGGGGGGGAAATGGGAAACAATCCTAAAACGAAATTGATAATTTGGGAAATAAAGCTTGGGAATTAGGGATTATACGAAACAAGCTTGATTTTCGTGGAGCCATTGTTTTGTGAAATAGCGGTCGCAGAATGGAATCACATTGGGTTGTTCTGTGCTTACCGATTCACCCTTGCCGAAAATGACCACGGAATCATCTTTAGCGGCGCCGGAAAGAGCCCACGCAATTGCTTCCGCCCGATCCGGCATGATTCGAACTCCATTCTGTGAAGCAAACCCTTTACCAATATCACAAATTGCTGTTGCTGTTTCAAAATTTAAGTGGTCAACTGCGGCTGTGAGAATAACGAAATCGGCTAATGTTTCCATTGTTTTTCCGAAAAGTAAACGTTTGGCGGGATCATGATATTCTGCTGCGCCGAACACACAGATTATTTTTCCCGAAGTAACTTCCCGAACTGTTCGCAATACCGCTGCCAATGAATCTGTTGTCCGTGCAGAATCAATATAAACATTAAAATTTTGCCCGCATTCAATTCGTTCCATACGGCCGGGAATATTCTCAACCCGTTCAATTCCGCGTGCAATTGTTTTTATATCAATTTCCAATCCAATTCCCAATGCGGTTGCCATCATACAATTGTAAATAAATTCATCGCCAATAATTTTTGTTCGGAATGAAGCGGCTTCTGTTCCTGCCGTAACAATAAAAGTTTGTTCTCCTGAAAACCGTTCTACCAGTATGGAAGCGACTTCTGCCTGATTTCGAATTCCGATTGACAATAATGGTTGGTCGATTAGCGGTACAATCGCTTCACTAATCCGATCATCAATATTACAAACAGCTAATGCTTTTTTCTTAGCGTACTTAAAAACGGCAAGTTTACTTCGTCGGTATTGTTCTATTGTTTTGTGAAAATCGAGGTGGTCACGTCGGATGTTTGTTAAGCAGACGGCATCGAATTGGATACCTCCCAGCCAACCGTTAGCGATCATTCGGCTGGAGGTTTCGATAATTGCATGTGTACAGCCGTTCATTACCATTTGGTCGAGCCAACCGACTAATTGATTGGGAGTTATTTCTGGTTCGGCGGGGACATGAAATCCCAGACCGTCGAAAATTCCAAGCGAACCGATCAATCCAACCTGAAATCCTGCTTCAGCGAGCATACCGGAAATTAAATAGGAGGTTGTTGTTTTACCGCTGGTTCCGGTAATTCCGATTAGTTTGAGTGATTTGCCGGGGTAATCATGAATTGCATGGCAAAAAGCGGCAAATCCTTCCGCAACATTGGGAATAATAAAAAACGGCACCGAATCAATTCCGGTTACCGGACGATCCGCAACAACAGCAGAACAGCCATGATGAATCGCCAAACCAACAGATTCTTCGAGTACATCATCATCTTCAGATAAGGCAAAAAAAACATCACCCGGTCGAACTTCATCGGGATCAACCGTACAACTTTTCGTCTTAACATCGCTCCCGAATAACTGATGAATCTTTTTACAAACGCATTTGAGCGTTTTTTTCAATGAGACCGATTCTGTCCCTTTACAACAGGCTCGCATCCTTGCCCCCCTGTAGTGAATAATTGGTAAACACAAATAACTCAAACCCAATAAAAACGGATTGATAACAAGTTGTTACGACATCATGTGTAACTTCCGATCTATTTTATTGGTTATGAACAGAGCGTATTGTTTCTGATTTGGCGATTTCTGTCAATCTCAATTTTTCCCAATTTTCTTAATTTCAGGATAATTTTGTAAGAAAGTATAAGAAAGTATAAGAAAGTATAAGAAAAAAGTAATCTATCAATGGAATAATTGTTTTGTGATCACTCTCACGGGGTAAACCTCCGTTGTTAACGGCGGGGCTTGCCCTGCCATGATCTTTTTCCTGTGCCCTGCAAGGGCGAGATAGTAGTTGATAGTTGAGAGTGGATAGTTGATAGTTGTCGCAAGCGGATTACTACCAAACGGCAATGACACTATCCACTATCAACTCTCCACTATCAACTCTCCACTATCAACTCTCCACTATCAGCTATCAATAAATCTCGTCCCTGCGGGACTAAGAAAACATAAGAGATTAACGAAATGCCGCGAAAATAGAACCAAAAAAATTATTCCACTGATAGATTACTATTTGATAATATATCAGTAGAATTTTTGTATGAACTACCGAAAAAGCAATAATTAAAAGGTAGGCAATGTTTCGCTGAAGGGTTGCCTACCTTAAGGGAACTTCTAAAAACTCATTTTTTTAGGAACGCAGGCGTCTCGCCTGCACTTT
>JAITIZ010000106.1 GCA_031279215.1 Planctomycetaceae bacterium | reverse complement strand
TAATCCTTTTTTAATTTTTTTTTAGGAGAAATTTACTATGACAACCAAACTCTTTAACATGATTTCTTTAGTTTTTGCAACACTTTTAATTTCATTTTGTGTTGTAAACCGGACCGAAGCGGCACCGCCTGCGGCTTTGGACGGAATGTTTATTATCAATGAGGATGCCTGGCATTTTTATTACACCAGACAGCCTGAGCAAATGACCTTAGAAGCGTTAAACGCTTTTGTGGATCAGTATGCCGGAACGAAGTTGACCCATCTTTTCCTGAATCCCAATGCCCAACGAGCACGGTTTCGAAGTCAAACCCGCGAGGCAACTTGGGATGATCAAGTTGGATTAAAAGAATTTTGGTCACAAAATCCAAAACTGCTTTATGAACGGGGACTTGATCCGTATAAAATTTGGATTGAACGTTGCCGAGAGAAAAAAATTTCGCCATGGATTTCGATGAGAATGAATGATACTCACTGTGTACAATGGATTGATCATTTTCAACACAATAAATTTTGGAAAAATAATCCTTCTTTTTGGCGTGATCCGAATGATAAAAGCGGAAGTTGGAGTCTTCGAGCATTGAATTACGCTCATCCTGAAGTTCAGGAATATCAACTGGCGTTTGTCCGTGAACTTTTTGAACGTTATGATTTCGATGGTTTTGAAGTGGACTGGATGCGGTTTGGATGGCATCTTACGCCGGGAAAAGAAAAAGAAGAATCAATTCTCTTAAACAAATTTATGCAAAATGTACGAAAAATCGCCCGCGAATGGGAACAAAAACGCGGTCATCCCATTTATATTGCGACGCGTGTTCCGTATGATCCCGATGCGGCGGCGGCTTGGGGGATGGATGCGTTACAATGGGCAAGGGAAGGTTCCATTGATCTTGTCATTCCGATGCCGCGTTGGGTAACGGATTTTGATATTCCGATTGAATGTTGGCGCGAACGGCTTGATGCTGACGGCGGACATTCGGCCAATGTTGCTATTGCGTCGGGAATGGATTCGTACACTCAGGCTTACCCCGATGGAAAACAAGTTATGAATGATTTAGCAAATTTGTACGGTTTTGTTGCGTCCAACCGTTTTCGTGGTTCTCGTAATATTTATCTATTCAATTGGTTTGATCCCACTCCTACTATTTTCCTCGAATGGTCTGGTATTCCTGCCGGAGCCAAAACTCCTTCGTTATGTCCGGTTAGTGAAAAGGATTATCGGACGTTATTGGAAAAAGGAATTGGTGATGATGTTGTTCTTCATTCGGCACGGCGTCATCCCATAAGTTACCACCAAATAATAGACGATAATCTACCAGACGGTATCAAACCACATGCCGAAGGCTTAGATATTGGTGTTCAACTTCCCAAAACACCCAATCCAGAAACCCAATTTACCATTCCACTCGGTCTAAAACCGGTGTCAGGAAAACTTTGGTTGATTGTTGGTTTGGGTAACAGTGAAGGTGTGAAAGAAACCGTTTGTTCGGCAACATTAAACGGTACAAAAACATCGATTGCAACAGATGCAGCTCTTAATCATCTCAGTAAAGATGTTGTTCGGGCATTACGTTTTGATTGCCCGCTGACCGCTGCCCAAAATGGTATCAATACAATTACCGTCCGGCTAGAATCAGGAACAGCCCCGCGAATTGTTTGGGTTGAACTGCGGGTAGAACCCTGAAAGAAAATAACCGCAAAATACATTAAAGTACATTAAAGTACATTAAAGTACATGAAAGATTGTGTGTTTCGCGGTGAAAGAAATAAATATTACGTAATAGTAATCTATCCGTGAAATTTTCGTTTTTCGCTCTTAACCCCGCTAGAGGGGGTAAGAGTAGTTGATAGTGGACAGTGGAGAACGGAGAGTAAAACACAATCGGTTTATTATTCGTTACCAAAAAATCAATCGTTATAGGGAACTTCTAATAACTTTGTATTTCATCTAAAAATTCTGTAATTGATTATTTCAAAGGCATAATTTTATGAAACAGATTTTTAGAAGTTGCCTTGCTGTTATTTTATTGTTTATGAATAGTTACAAAATCTAAAAGGAGATTACTGAAATGAAACTGTTACTTTATATTATGTTCGTTTGGGGATTTTTGTGTTTAACCGCATTTTCGGACGAAATTATTGTTAATGAAATGATTGTCAACGATTGGATCAATCAGGATAAACAGTTTCAGAAAAATCACAAGATTAACGTTTCGTTTTCGCCGGAACATACAAAGCAAGTTATTGATTCGGCATTTGCATTGGTGAAACGAATTAGAACGCTTGCCGATACGGATCAGAATGTAATTGATTCGGTGATTGTACCGTTAAAAAAACTGAAACACACATTGGAATCCGCAACACCGGAACAATACGAATCCTTGTACCTCGAAGCCCGAAAACTTAAACGTTTCGTTGTTCAATGTCATCCGCAACTGAAATCGTTGCAAAAACTTCTTTTCATTACGAAACACGATGCCGATGATCCGTCTTTTCACATGTGTGATCAGTTTTACGGTTTCACGGCACGTCCCGGCGGCGGACTTTTTGTTCTCGAAAATCCGTTGTCCGATTCACCGAAACTTGTTAATTTATTAGCCGATTCTGTTGTTGAAAAGGGCAGAATGAAAGGACGGAAACTTCATGGCGGTGCGTTTCTTTCGCCGGAAGTTTCGTTTGACGGTCAAACAATTTATTTCGCTTACTGTGAAGCAAAACCAACCGATAATTCTTGGAAACAAGAAAAAAGTGTTTCGTATTATCACGAATGGTCGGAATCACGCTGTTATCATATTTTTCGTTGCAACATTGACGGAACAAATCTTGTACAATTAACCAGCGGTTCCGTCAACGATTTTGATCCTTGCGAATTACCTGACGGACGTATTGCGTTTATTAGTGAGCGTCGCGGCGGATTTTTGCGGTGCGGTCGTTACTGTCCGGTGTACACGCTTTTTTCAATGGAACCAGACGGCAGCGATATTATTTGTCTCAGTTATCACGAAACACATGAATGGCAGCCAAGTGTTGATCACAACGGAATGATTCTGTACACACGTTGGGATTATGTTGATCGTGATACCAATGCGGCACATCATCTTTGGACTTGTTTTCCTGATGGTCGTGATCCGCGATCTTATCACGGTAATTATCCGGTAAAACGTGAATCACGTCCTTGGATGGAAATGGATATTCGGGCAATTCCCAATTCACATCGTTATGTTGCGGTTGCCGGAGCGCATCACGGACACGCTTTTGGATCACTGGTTCTCATTGACCAACGGCTTGAAGATGACAATGCCGTGTCGCAAGTTACAAGATTAACACCGGATGTCCCGTTTCCCGAAGCGGAACGAAATCCAACTCAACCGTTTATGATTTACGGTACACCTTGGCCTTTTAGTGAAGAGGATTATTTGTGCGTTTATGATTCCGAAGCGAAAAATCGCGGTATTTACTGGGTTGACGCTTTCGGGAATCGGGAACTGATTTACCGTAACCCGAAAATCAGTGCGCATAGCCCAATGCCCTTGACCGCCCGCCAACGTCCGCCGGTTATTCCCCCGCAAACAACTCAAGCGGTACATTATCGCAACGAAAATCAGTCCGGTAACGAAAAAGCTTTTGTCGGAATTGTCAATGTTTATCAAAGTGATTTCGATTTTCCGACAAGAGATTCTCAACCGGTCAAAATCAAAGCGATTCGAATTATTCAACTGTTTGCCAAATCAACACCGGTTCCAGACGATCCCCCAATTGGTATTGGCTGCCAGACCAATGCTCGCGGTGTTTTGGGAACGGTTCCGGTTGAGGAAGACGGCAGCGTGTTTTTTGAAGCACCGGTTGGTAAACCGATTTATTTTCAGGCTCTCGACGAACACGGCCGCGCCGTTCAATCAATGCGAAGTGCAACTTATCTTCATTCCGGTGAACAGTTAACGTGTATCGGTTGTCACGAAAATAAACGGAATTACCGTCACGGTTATTCGGCAACCGCAATAGCGTTTCAACGGCCTCCGTCAATAATTCGCAAGGAAGTTTCCGGCAGTTATCCGCTTAATTTTGTTCAACTTGTTCAACCGGTTCTGGATAAATATTGCGTTCACTGCCACGGCGAACAAGATCATCCTGCCGCAAACGGTCTTAAAACGAATCACTCGTTTGATTTAACGGGAATTACTGACACAAAAAACGGTTGGACGCGATCTTATCATCATCTTGCGCCGAAATACGGGTTCTATTTTCATTCGGACAACGGCTCCATCAATGATCCGGTTCACGGCGGTTCACGGACAACAGCAGGACATTTCGGAGCTGTTGCGTCGGCATTGCGGAATTATCTGGACGAAAATCATTACGGCGTGAAATTAACACCGGAAGAACGCCATCGAATTGATCTTTGGCTTGACGCTAACAGTGTTTTTTACGGAACTTACGAAAACACACGAATTCAGTCTATCGGCAAAAATGCCCGTCCGGCATTGGAATAAAGGAAATTGTACGAAGGAAATTGTACGATTGTACATTGATAAGAGTAATCCCAGCCCGTATAGATTATGATTATCAGCCAAGTATCACCATATCGGCATTGGAAATTGAAACGTTAATTTGGATTTTCGTAATATTTCATTGGAATTTTATTTTTTTACAAAATTAACACATTTTTTAGAATTATTAAAATGAAACATTTTTTTATTAATTATTTTATTTTTTTTCTATTTTTTCTTTCTTGTTTTTCTGTTATTTCGGCATCAGAATTACAACTTGAAGTGAGTGGAATCTCTTCAAGCGGTCTTGTTGTACAAAATATCAATCTCGACCCGGCAATTCGTTGGTTGAAACTTGATCCGCAAACAGTTCGAGGAATTGAAATACGATATGGAAATATTGTAATTCCGAATCAAATAATTGTTGGAAACAATTTTACTCAACTGGTTGCACAATTTCCAGATGAACTGGTTCGGCGTTCGCAATCAGAAACATTGGTTTGTGAACTGACTCTTTTGACAGGTGAAATTTCGGCAACAGAAATGATGCATGAAATAACAGCCGAAACATCAGAGTATCGGATCCGGCACTCCGTAAAATCACAAGGCGGTATGCCGTCACGAATTGAATTTATCAAAACAGGCAGAGTTCTTGAAACACACCATTGGATGGATCGGTTACCGCATGGTTTTAATGTAAAAAAATCATCCGATGTCCGGTTAACACTCCTTGCCGACAATTCTTTTGTCCGTATTATTCGTAACGAAGTGTTGTTGAATGGAGATCGGTTACCGAAGGAAAAAGCACCGCGTATCGCCTATACGTGGTACTATTTCAAACAGCAACCGGGTTTGATTTTCGTCACAGCAGATTACTCACAGCCGGAACCATTGGAATGGAAGGAGTTACATTTTCTCGAATTACATGTTCCCGATGGTTCCTTCTCTGAATATTTTGATTTGAAATACCCAAAAGGAAAAACGAAATTCAAAAATTCAAAGAAGATCAATAACTTTACAGGAGCGGCCATTCTCAATGGTGAAAATAGAATTGCAATGTTCGGATATGGTCAGGTAAGTGTTTATGACAGTCTTCATGAATTTGGTCCTTACCTTCTTGGTAATGGTTATCATGCTTGGGGAACATGGAATGAAACAACAAAACACTTGGCAACATGGTTACGAATTGATACCGGAGCATCTGAACCGATTGATCTTGAGCGGCGGGCTTATGTCCGGCTTACCATACCAATACTGGATCAGACGGCAACAACATGGATTGATGTTGCGAAAAATTCTTTATTTTATACCGGTATTTTCAAAACAAAAAAAGAACTTGATGAATTCAAAACAGATGGAATACGATTCTATAAAATTAGTTCAAAAAATCTCGGTATGCTGCTGGAAAAAACGGTTACGGAAAACGATTCGGGTATCCGGCTTGTTGCACTGGTTGATATTCCTACGCGAACATTGCTGACTCCCCACGAACCGCAATCATTGTTTACCGTAACACTTCGTGAAAAACAATCCGGTAAATCAGATTTTTTGTTGCGATACTTGGAATCGGATCATCATTGGAAATCTGTTGATATTGTACAAAATTCTGATGAATTACAGTTGACCTTCACAGGTATTCCGAATCTTCCTGATGGGGAGACCGTTCGTTTGACACTTTCCATCAAGTCACATTATATGGTTACGTCAAAAACATGGTATGAACAGTCGTCTATTTCCATAACATGGAAAGAAAACGTTACACTTCCGCCCAATTTAACGTTACAAAGCGCAGCGTTACCGCAAATCCGTTTAGCGGCATGGAATTCCGAGATGAAGGGATTTTATCCGCAAGCATCTGGAATTGTTGTTGACCGTTTATTTGACCGGAAAATTTCCTGGAAAAGACCTTATCCTCATGGTTGGGCATCAATGCCTTGGTTTACTATTTGGAACAATGCTAAAGAAAAATCGAAACAAGTTGGAGTTTATGTTGCTGCGCACGATATTAACGGAACAACTAAAGAACAATCATTCAGTACCGATTTGTCCACAGGAACAATTCAGATTGACATGAAATACCCGGCGGAAAATCTTGGAAAAACCAATTCAAAATTGGCTCCATGTCAGATTGTTTTGGAATCCTATCATGGTGATTGGTTTGATGCGGCGGTGATGTATCGTAACTGGGTACGTCGTGAAGCCTTGTGGTATCCGCGTACAAAAATTACGGAGGAAGGACGAACAGACACGCCGCTCTGGATGCGGGAATTACCTGTTTGGTGCCAACTCATGTTTGATGAAACACCGATATTTCAGGCTCAACTTGGTGTACCAACCGGAGTCCATTGGTATGGCTGGCATGAAATTCCGTTCGATAATGATTATCCTCATTTCTTTCCGGCAAAACCTTATTTCAGAGAAAATGTAATGAACTTTCAAAAAGGCGGTAAAATGTTCATGATGCCGTATATTAATGGCAGACTTTGGGATAAACGTGATCGGGGGTCTGAAGATTGGCTCTTTACCAAAGAAGCACTGCCGGGTGTTACAAAAAAAGAAGACGGTTCGATCTGGACTGAAATTTGCGGCAGTAAAGAATCGGATGGTAGTAATTCTGAACTTGGCGTGATGTGTCCGGCAAGTGATGTATGGCAGCGCAAAATACGTGAATTAGTGTTCCGTTTAACTAATACCAGGGGAGGTGTCAAAGCTGTTTATATTGACCAAGTTGCGGCGATGCAGCCGGTTCATTGTTTTGACCCGTTACATGGACATCCACTCGGCGGCGGTGATTGGTGGGTTCAATCGTACAAAAAAATGTTTGAAACCATTCGTGCTGAAATGCCCAAAGATACCGCACTTACAACAGAATGTAATGCTGAACCGTACCTTAATTTATTTGATGGTTATCTGACATGGCATTTTCAAGATGACGGTCAGGTTCCCGCTTTTGCAACAGTATATGGCGGGGCAATACAAATGTTTGGTCGATATTATGAAGTTGGTATTGATTATGTTCTTGCAACAAAAATGAAACTGGCAGAATCATTCGTGTTCGGGGAACAACTCGGTTGGATGTCTCCGCTCATAATAAATAAACCCGAAGAATTCGAATATCTGAAAAAACTTGTAACATTACGTTATAAATTTCGTGAATTTTTCTATAAAGGAGAAATGGCAAGACCGCCAAAATTGTACGGAAACCTACCACAAATCACTGTCGATTGGCATTTCAAACAACCGACAATTGTAACAACAGACATCATTCGCACTGGAGTTTGGTGGATTCCGGCACAAAAAACAGCAATTTTACTCTTTGCGAATTTCTCTGATCAAACAGTTGAAAATAAACTAGAGTTTGATTTAGCGGAACTTGGTTTTGATCCGAAAAAAGTTACTGTTGTTCGATATAATACTGACGGGGTTGAAACAAAATTATCGTCATTTCCCGAATCATTACGCTTCAATGCCGAAGAAGTTTTCGTTCTGAAAATCAAACAATAATATCAACTAAATGACTATCAGAAATATATTTAACTCCTAAATTTAACCATCTTGCTAATGTCGAATGTTTTGGTGATTTTGATACAAAAAAGGTTAAGGTTCAGATTGAATTGGTTCATCCCAATGATACAAAAAAGAAAGATGCTGATGTTCAAATTGATGTCAAAACACTTGATCCCGACAATCCGATAAAACCACTCACAACTGTCGGAACATTTCGTAAAACAATCAAACTTAGTAACAAAAATTTGACAGAATCTCTTCAGACGCTTGATTTAACAGACTTTCGCGCATGGTCGCCGGAGTCGCCGAATCTTTATCTTGCTGAAGTTAAACTGTATGATGAAGAAGGTAAAAACGTAACTCATGGTTGGAATGAACGTTTCGGTATCCAAAAACTAGAAGTTCGCGGCAAGCAATTTTATTTGAACGGAAAACCTTATTTGCTTCGAGGATACGGTGACGATTATGTTTATCCTGAAACATTTATTTCACCGATT
>JAITIZ010000098.1 GCA_031279215.1 Planctomycetaceae bacterium | reverse complement strand
CCGCGTTCCTTCTAAAAATTAATATTAGGAGGAACGCAGGCGTCTCGCCTGCCCTGTTTTTTTTACAAAAAACTCCTAAACATGCGGTCGAGACGACCGCGTTCCTTCTAAAAATTAATATTAGGAGGAACGCAGGCGTCTCGCCTGCCCTGTTTTTTTTACACAAAACTCCTAAACATGCGGTCGAGACGACCGTGTTCCTTCTAACAATAAATTTTTACATTAGGTTTTTAGAGGTTCCCTTTAACTAAACACTTAATCAATTAAGTGTAAAATGATGAATGCAAGAAGTATATCAGAATTTTCTGCGGATTCTGTTGACAAAAATAGAGAGTTATATTGCGGGTTGACGGTTAATTGACAATCAGTAATGATAATTGTTTTTGAACTTCGTCAATCCGTTTTCGGTCTAAAACTGTAATGGGAATTTCATGTGTAATGTTTTCTTTAATTGCATAAACAACCAGTTTTTTCTGTCCTTTTTCGTCTTCTTCTTCGCGTTCGTACCGGAATTGCCGACGCCGAATCAGTAAGAGTGCCAACACATACCGCATATCGGTATTGTCCGGTTGTAACGCCAATTGTTCAAACAGATTCAGTAAAATATCATTCGGAGCAATCTGGATTTTTTTATCGTTATTGCTGGGAACCCGCGTTTTCCACCAACCCAAAAATTCCGGCGGCGGTCCCGTCCAGCTCTCCGCAGCAATATCCAAACGTTTCACATGGTCTTTTTCTTCAATCAGAACAGAGAAAAAAACTTCACCCGGTTGAAGTTCCCGGTTTGTTACACTACAAATTCGTGAAGGACGCGGAATTTCCAACATCAAAAAATAAAATAAAATAAAATAAAATAAATAATAGTGGAAAGTAATGGAAAGTAGAAAATAGAATAGTTGAGTGAAAGTGCCGCAAACGGAATTATTTATTGTTTCGGTTGTAACCCGCTTGCAGCACCTCAACCCTCAATTCCCAACTCTCAACTGCTCTTTTACAGATCGAAGTCAATACGTTCCCGTAAAATTCGTGTCGGATATCTTTTTTTCAATTCGACAAAATATTCAGATTGAAGTTTTTGGCGGCGTTCCATTTTGATCCGTTCCCGAATCGTAACCTGCGCCTCAATAAATGGAACCGTTTCCGCCTCTTCACGTTTCACCACCCGAATAATATGAAACCCTTTACTGCCCTTAATAATCGTACTCATCTTATTAACCGGTAATGAAAAAACCGCTTGTTCCAATTCCGGTGATGTCAGGCTTCCTATCTTCGTCCAGTCCCAAAAACCTCCCTTCGATGCCGTAAAACCCTCCGAGTTGACTTTAGCAATTTCCTCAAGAGGATAACCGGCAACCACCTGATTACCCATCCAAGCAATTTTATTTCGCGCCGCTTCTTCTGTTGGGTGATTCGAAAACGCAACAAATAATTCTTGCCATTGAACCCGTAATTCCGATGTAAATTGATCTTTGTGTTTCGTGTAAAATTCCATCATTTCGTCATGAGTACATTCGCCGGACGCTTCTTGCATATTGAACATAATCCACTGTTGGGCAATCTTACTTCGAATCCAAAGCATCCGCTCCCGATCCAACGAACTGCCAAGTTTGTCCTTCAAATACTGTTTAAGCTCAATATTATTCCGAACCCCAAATTCCTTAATCAGTACCGGAACTTCATGTTGATCAAATTCCTCGCCGAATTTCTTGTCAAACATTTCACGCTCTTCCTTACTTTTGGCAAGTAAATAATCGTTAAACACCAAAGCAACTATGATTTGTTCCTGAAGAAAAGCCGGATATTGATTTTCAACAAACATGTTAATAAAGTTTTCCTTTTCCTTTTCCGAAATTTGTGTTCGTTCCTCCTCGGAAACTTGTTTGAGATTTTCGTTAAGAACTTGAAAACCAGCCCTGCGTAATTGCGGTAAAAGATCACACATCAAAATAACTTGAGTTCCGACACGCGCAACTGTTTCCGTACCATGACAAGGAACTTCCTCAACCATAACCGACGGATCAATCTGAAATTGCGAACCAATTTTCTGTTGCGGAACAGACAACGATGTGTGTTGAAGAACCGATGAAGATTCAAGCGGTTGTTGTTGCTGTTGTTGCGGCAACAGTGAAGACGGCGGTAAAGACGATGAAGATGGTGAAGATAACGGTTGGGAATCATAAACCGATCTGGTAGGAGGTATTGAGATGGTCGATTGGGCTTCACCCTGAGAGACCGAAGAATGAACCATTGAATCAAATGTTGCCGAATCCGGTACTGTTGAAGTCGAAACCGGTTGAGAATTTAACGTTTGTAAAAAAGGATCATTTCCGGTTTCAGGAGAAATCGGCGGTAAAGAACCGGCAGAAAAAGTTGGTATTGTTTCCGATGGAGAAGACGCAAACGGTAAGGGTGATTCATTCTTGTTGGGAATCATCGGCGGCTCACTCCATTTTTCCAACGTTTCAATCGCCGCTGCCGGAACCGCTCCATGACGCGATGAAGCAAAACCCGCATTGCTCTCTTCCGATGGTTCCGAAGTTTTAACCGCAGGGAAATTCCCAACTCCAGAAGGAATAGCGGTTTCCGCTAACTCCGATTTTTCCGGTTCAACTTTTGGTAATTCCGGTTGTAATCGTGTTGATTGAAGATGTTCTATTTTGGGGTGTTCCGTTTTGGTGGGGACTATTGGGGAAGCAGCAATCGGAAGGGAAGGAGAAGTCGAGGAAACAATAGAAAACGGCTCCGTTTTGGGCGGTTCCGGTTGCGGCGGTTCCGGTTTCAACGGCTCTGATTTCAACGGCTCCGGTTGCGGTTGCGGCGACTCTGGTTTCAACGGCTCCGGTTGCGGCGGCTTCGATTTCAACGGCTCCGATTTCAACGGCTCCGGTTTCAACGGTTCGATTTTGGATGATTCGACCTTCGGCAAGGGTTCGAGTTGAGGCAATATCGGAGAAACCGGAACCGGAGGAATCGGCGGAGGAGGAATAATAATTGTTTCCGATTTCGTTGGAGTTGGGAAAAAAGAAGAAGATGGAGAAATAGCTGACGATTCGGACGAAGCATTTTTTCCCGAATAGTGAGATAAAAATTTTGCTAATTGATCATCTTCCGGTCGGTTGGACGACGATTCCTGAGAACCGGCCGGAGCGGCTCCAAAATAGGAAACTCCCCGTTGTACCAATTTCGGGTTGCTTACAACAAGGACAATCGTCCCAATAGAAGCAAAAAATATTGTAAAATAAAGAAACTGTTTCACGGAAGTATTCTATGGATATTCATTAAAATTTCCAAAATATTTGCTGCCTGTTTGCCTTTGGAAAACCAATATTCCGTATCATAGAGATTTTCGGTAGTTTGATGCAAGAGCAATTTGAAAATTTTATTAAGATTTTATAAAAATTTGCCTAGTGTTCACATGCCGGTGTGTTCATTTAGTTAAACAAAAGGTAGGCAACGTTTCGCCAAAACGTTTTCACCTACGTTTCGTCGGTGAATCGTCTAAAACAATTCGGAGCAACTTCGATTCGTTGAGTAATTCTCGATGATAGTCAATGCTCTGCTCTAACATGTTCTTAAACAGTTGCGGGGACTTGTGTCCGATGTTCGTGAAATGTGTAGGATACAATACTCGTTGAAAGTGGGTACTCAATCCGGCAGCTTAAATCCACTTCGTCATGGTTCGATGTGTTAAAACGGTACCTAATCCCGTCATAATTTGTTGAAACAAAAAAGGAGAACAGATGTTTTAGGTTGATGTTGACATTTTGTATTTGTACAGTTCATAGACCGCCTCATACGTTAAAACGAGATTATGTATCGGAAATAATATCGTAACTGTCTATTTTTGACATTTTTGTTTTAATTTTTTTTTGTTCTAGTATTTGTAATTTGTTGTTGCCGGTTATTGGTAACAAATTGATGACAGGACTCGTTTTCGGTTACGGTAATCCGCACATCAAACATTCTGCCGGTCAAATCAAAGCCGACGATTACACTTTCGGACTTTACTCAAGATTGAAATTGTCAAACGTTTCAGAAATTTATCTCAACACCTTTTTAGGTTACGGAAATCAACATTACGAATTGCGTCAGAATTTCACCAACACCGATTACGACGGCGATTCATTCTACACAAGTTTGGAATTGTACCGATCTTTTCATTTGCGCAACAAAATAATTCTTTCACCGCTTATCGCACATGATTTTCAAAAAGCGTGGTCGGAAGGGTTCAAGGTCAATGTTACAGGATTACCGTTGTCTGTCGGCAAGAATGATCTTGATCAAACGGTTTTGCGAATCGGAGTTAATTCGAGTTACAAGAATTTGCAGACTCGTCTGCAATACGGTTATCAAATTGCCGGCGATTTGTACAGTATTTCCCGAATATCCATTACCGGCAGCAACAACCGCATCTTAACCGGTGTCCATCTCGGCCGTAATACGTTAAATCTCGGCTTCGGCGGTGATTTCAAAATCGGTAAACGTACAAAATTATTCGCCGACTACGACTTCGACCTAGGTGAACATTCCACCTCGCA
>JAITIZ010000579.1 GCA_031279215.1 Planctomycetaceae bacterium | reverse complement strand
CCAGATGTTCGATGAGTTCGCCGAAACGATTGTCCAGTTTACCGACTTTTTCGCTCAATTTGGCAACTGCACTACTAGTTTTTCGGACGGTTTCATCTAATTTTTTGAAACGTTTGTCGGTTTCTTTTTGCCGTTCTTCAGCTTCCCTTTTTCGTTCTTCAGCCTCCCTTTTTCGTTCTTCAGCCTCCTTTTTTCGTTCTTCAGCTTCCCTTTGGCGTTCTTTTTGCCGCTCTTCAGTTTCTTTTTTTCGTTCTTCAGCTTCCCTTTGGCGTTCTTTTTGCCGTTCTTCGGCTTCTTTTTTTCGTTCTTCGGCTTCACGCTCGAAGATAGCGTCGTATTTTTTACCGAGTTCTTGGATTGTTGCCCAGACTTTTTCAAAGGTAAGACCTTTTTCATAATCAATAGGATTTTTGGACATAGTTGTGGTATTGGGGTTAAAGGTTAAAAGTTTTTAAGAGTTATGAATGGTTAATTATAATTGATTTATTTTGGGATGGAAATATCTAGGGACATTAGAGACAAGTAGGGATTGTAGGGACATGGGATCAAGCATCAACTACTCTTCCACTCTCAACCACATCCACTACTTAAAAGATGTATGGTTTAAAATCTTTCGGGACATCAATTTTGAGCGTACCACCGCTTTGAGTAATAACGTAAAAACCGGTTTTGATCGTGAATTTTTTGACATTTTCCGGGAAAGTGGCACCGGTCAGAGCCGCAACAAGTTTTTTGTTATTTGAATCGGATTTGCTGTTCGTAATATTGGCGATCACTTTGATTAAGGGCTTGGGTAACTTCGGGAGAATACATAAGGAAAAAAATCGGTTAAAAATAAAAGGAAGGAAGGAAGGGAGGGAGGGGAAACACTGCGAAAATAATAACAATAAAACGAAAGTTACGAAAGAGCAATCTGAAAAAAACAAAATAAGGTTAGAGAAAAGGTCTAATAAATAAAATATAATAAAAATTAAGGTATTCTCATTTTATCAGTACCTTGAATTAGTTACAAAACAGAAAATTACAAATCTTTTTATTACTTGTATTATGTTACAATTAATGTCTTCCCGGTATGGCGATGGGGTATTCTCCTTTTTCGTTTGGAACGATAGGCGGTACGGCATCCCATGAATATTCTTTCAGGGAAAAATCTTCTTGCGAGTTGAGTGCTTCATCCCACGTAACTTTTTGACCGGAATACGCCGCAACACGTCCAAGAATTGCCGCCATTGTTGCTTTAACGGTGTAGGACAAATTATTAACGTAATTTTTACCGCCGCTTCGAATAGCGTTATAAAGAGTTGTGTGTTGATGGAAATACGCAATAGCTCCTTCGTCTTTAGGAACATCGTAAGGATTTTCGCCGTAGATTTTAACGGTTCCCCAACCGACATTTCCAATTTCAGCACCGCCTTTTGTTCCGGTAATATGTGCTGAAGCATTACTGAAACAACCGGCAATTTGACGGCTGAATGCGTAAAGCGGTTGACCGTTTTCGTACTCATAAACAATTGCCGTATTATCGTACATATCTCCGGCATCGGGTTGTGTTCGTGCGGTTCTGCCGCCAAGTGCAAAAGCATTTATCGGAGTCCGATCATCACCCATACACCACATCGCCACATCCAGTTGATGAATGGTAGCATCGTTGATATGTTCGCTTGCCAACCAGTTGAAATTAACCCAATTTCTCATCTGATAAACCATTTCTGTATCACTTGGGTTTCGTGACCGCATCCAAAGCGGTCCTCCCAATCGGTTTGCTCTTGCGGTGATCACCTGACCGATCTGACCATCCTGAATCCGTTTCACCGCTTCCCGAACACGCGGCGCGTAACGATTAATCAGTCCCGTAACAACATTAAGACCTTTTTCTTTCGCAAGAGCGGCAGACGCCAAAATGCTTCGAAAATACGACAAAAATCTTTAATGTTCAGGAATTGGAGTGAACTGTTTCCCTGTTTATTCCAATTTGATCAGCAAAATGTTGTCGAACCAGACGGTGTCGTTTTCGGTTTTGAAAGAGAAAATTGTTCTGTTAGCAAAACGATTACTGATGTTACTTGACGTACAACCTGATTATATCAAACATAATGATTATATCGTTCCGCAAAAAATTTTTTAACAAAGTCCCCGATTGGGTCGATAACGACATGATAACGTTGTTATTTTTAACAATTATTAGCCAATTATTCGGTTTCTCATCCTTTCACCTTTTAAGGAAAGAGCCATGACATCCCCCTTTCTCCCCGACGTTCCCGATGAGGGAACACACGAAAGCAATGCGCTTTCGCCGTCCATGAAAATTTTTGCTGCAACAACAATTATTATTGGTGGTGTGGCGGTTGCAGCTGCGTTTTGGAAAGCATCGATTGATTTCGGAGTTATTGATTCCGATACTCATTCGGTGATTGACCGTAGTTTTACTGCGGCACCGTTACCGAATTTCCCGTTATCTCCCAACACGGTTTCCGGTCAACAGGCAACAGTAAATAATTCCGATAACATAAATCAAGGGTCTGAACAATCCGCATCTGTATCGGCAATAGTTTTGCCGGCATTGTCGCAAACACCCGCCGTTGATTTAGGAAACAAAAAATATGCGCAAAAGTATCAGCCGCCGGTGATTATCGAACCCGTTCAGCAGCCTCCTGAAAAAATATTCGCTACGGAAAAAAAAACCGGTAATGAAAAACAAACAGTTCAAAATAACATACGGTTCGAACCAATCCACAAAATTTCACTTCCCTCTCCTCCCACAACGATCCCGCCTTCAACAGCCCCTGTTTCGGCAATTCCGGCATCGGCAGTTCCGGTCTCGGCAGTTCCAGCTTCGGCAGTTCCAGCTTCGTCGGCGGTTTCACTATCCGTAACAAAAAATAGCAATCCAGAGAAAATAGAAAAAAAACCGCCCGCTATTCCTGAAACAGATATTAATGACGAGATGATTTCGTTATTTCAGTTTGCCGATAATTTTGAACCGGCTTTGCAGTCGAAAACGGAGCCGGTGTTACCGGAAAATCCGTTTTTAACACCTTCGGTTTCTGCGGAAACCGAATACAAGAATTATTCAACCGGTGATTTGATACCACTCCATTTATCAGATTCTCCTCAATCAAAAGAATCACTCTTACCGCTTAAATCGGTCGAAATTCCATTCTTTCAACTGCAACCACTCAAAACAATTTCTAATCAAGAACCGAAAATTTAGTTATAAAGCAGGCGAAAATAAAATATTCGTAACTATTTACAGATGTTTTTTGAGAATATGGAATTTTTTGAGAATATAAAATCATCAAAAAAGGACAACCATTTTATGAAACAGTTATCTCGATTTGAGGGAATTATTCTTGTTATTGCTTTGATATTTCCATTTTTTCTAACGCTTGCTTATTTTGTTCTTCTTGCCGGTTCTCCTGCTTTTGTACAAAAATTTGTTTATGGAACCGGTAAGATACTTCAATTTCTTCTTCCGGTTTTTTGGGTTGGTGTTATCTGTCGGGAACGGTGGTTGGTTCGGGGTTGGAATACACGCGGTTTTGTTGAAGGAGCCGTGTTTGGAATATTTATTGCTGTTACAATGATTTTATTGTACATTTTCCGGCTTGGTTTACCCGGACAATTGCTTGGCAACAATACTTCGGCAAGTTTAGTAATTATTACAAAAATGAACAGTTTAGGAATTACCAATGAATACATGTTTTTTCTTTTGGGTGTCTTTTATTCGGTGATTCACAGTGGTCTTGAAGAATATTATTGGCGGTGGTTTATTTTTGGCCGGTTACGGAATAGTGGGTCATGGTTTTTAGCGGCGGTTATTTCAAGTCTTGGTTTTACGGCTCATCATATTTTGTTACTTGGAACTTATTTTGGTTACACTTCACTATTTTGTTGGCTTGGTTCACTGGGGGTTGCGGTTGGAGGTTTGTACTGGGCTTGGCTTTACAAACGAAGTGCTTCGATTTGGGGAACTTGGATCAGTCACGGATTCATTGATGCTGCGATTTTCATTATTGGTTTTATCGTTTGTTTCAGATAACGGCATAGGAAGGAACCCTCCGAATGGATACAACATTGGGAGAACCGAAATTGTAACAGTCTATTTAAATAGTCCGCCGGTATTTCATCCGCAGATTACGCAGATGTGCGCAGATTTTTTTTGAAGAAGTTTCTTGAACAGAATTTCCGTGTTTCCCCGCTGTTCTCTTTTCTGGAGTTTCATAAGTTCGTTTGTTGTATCATTCACAAAAAATGATTGTTAAAATCTGCGAAAATCTGCGGACGATTTAAATAAACAATTATCTTTTTTATTTACCAACCTTTGTTTATTTACCGGTGATTACCTCAAAATGCTGAAATAATCAGGTATTTGGGGGTAGTTGTACCACCGCAAAAAATGATTAAAATTAACGCATGTATTGTTTCGTAACAACATCTTTTTACTATTTTTCAAGGAGATTTTATTTTATGCTGAAACCAATATTA
Source organism: Planctomycetaceae bacterium (assembly GCA_031279215.1). GTDB lineage: Bacteria > Planctomycetota > Planctomycetia > Pirellulales > Thermoguttaceae > WRKP01. Next base: position 10,885 of record JAITIZ010000579.1, on the reverse strand, counting down.
TCGTTGTTTATTGTTGTTACCGTATTTTTTCCGGTGTTTTCTGTTTTTGCGGAAGAGAATGCGGAGATTGCGTTAATTAAAGCAATTAAGACATTTCCGCCTGCAACGGAAAAATCCGAAATTGTTTTCGCAACTGGTTTTGACACGCCGGAAGATGCCGCACAAAAATTATTGCCGGATTACGCAGTCAAAGCCGCCGAAGGTCGAAACGGAACTTCGGCACTTTTTTATGAACGAACCGACCCGAATACCTATCGCTTGTGGTCGATTCCACTCAAAAATCTTGTTCCAGAAAAATATTATCTTATCAATGTTTGGATTCGGGCGGAAGGAATTGAAAAAACAGAAGGAGCGGAAAATAATATTGCCGCAATTTGTGTTGAATATTCAAAAGATGGAAAATGGGCGGGCGGTTTTTACAACGATGTCCGTTCCATCGGAACCGATTGGCAACTCATTTCACTGTTGATCCAAACTCCTTCGAAGGAATATTCCAATATTTATTTAACGTTTTATCTTGCTAGAAAAATTATCGGTAAAATCTGGTATGATGATGTGGAAGTCCGAGTCGCTGGATTTACTCCTGCAATTTTGTTGACGCAACCGGATCGGCTTTCGTTTTTCGGTGATCAGGGCAATTTTTCGTTGCGCACCGAATCAAGAATTCCGAAACATGCTCAGATGTTGGCAACCATTAGCAATGCCGATAAATCGAAAGATATTTTATTGAAACAAAATGAAATTGATTTTTCCGGTAACATTGGAACATTGAAATCGGGGCAAGTTGAAATTACTGCAAAACTTGCCGATTTGGAAACGAAAACAATTGTTGCGGAAGAAAAATTTCTACTCAATGCCTATCCGCAAACAACACCGCCGAAAAACGCTTGCATTCTTGACGAATACAATCGCGCCGTCGTGAATGGTCAACCGTTTATGCCGTTGGGCGTGTACGGTTATGCCAACGAAAAAAATTACCAACGTCTCAAAGATGCAGGATTTAATTGCTTGCAATTGTACAACAGTCTTGAATTGAAAGGAAAAACGGATCATAAAGACGATACAAAAAATGTCCTTGATGGTCTTGATTTAATTGATCAATACGGTCTCAAATTGATTTTTTCGCTCAAAGACCAATTTGCACATCGGGGAGCCAGAAAAAAATGGGGCGGTGCGGAAGGAATTGATGCTGTTTCAGAATTGGCAGTGAAAACGATTAAAGATCATCCCGCATTGTTGGCGTGGTACGTCAGCGATGAGGAGCCGCGCAAGGAAGTTCCATTGATTCTCGGTTTGCGGCAACTGATTAGCCGGATAGATCCTTGGCATCCGACATGGACATTAACGTATCGATATCATGAATTACCGTACTATGGAATTTCGGGTGATATTATCGGTGTTGATCCGTATCCGATTTCAGAAAAAAATATTGAACAATCAATCAAAAATATTAAGGTTGCGATGAAAGCAGGTCATTCGACCGGTTTACCGGTTTGGGTTGTTCCGCAAATTTTCAACTGGGGGATTTACAAAATGAAAGACCAACCGGAAAATTTTGCTCAATCGCATTTTCCAACACTTGAAGAAATGCGTGCGATGGCGTTGTATGCGGCAATGTTGGGAGCCAAAGGATTTATTTTTTACAGCAATTTCGATATTTGTTCACATTACAACCAAGTTTTGCCCGGCAGCGGAATTGCTGAACGAGAATGGGCCAAAGTTGTCGAAATGGTCAAACCGGTCAAGGAACTCGAACCGTTTATTTTGAGTACGAAAAAACCGTTAGAAATTACAGTGGAAAGTGAACCGAAAGATGCGGTTGAAGTTGGGGCATTGCTGGACGATCAGGGAAATTATCGAATTATTGTTATCGGAACCGGCGGCAAAGCCAAAGGAGTTTTTACGTTACCGGAAAGTTTAACGAAACAGAAAAACGAACCGCTCCGGTCAACATTCGGTAAAACCCAATCGCTCGGTAACGGAAAATACGAATTTGTTACTGAAAGTGTTGATTCCGATATTTTGTTCTGAAAAACTTTTCCTTACTGTGTTGCGGCGAAGTGTTACGCATCGTCTTTAACAATATTGTTTTGGGGGGTAACAACTTTTTTAGTAATTGTTTATTTTCGTCCGCAGATTACACAGATTTACGTAGATTTTAGTCCACAGATTTTCGCAGATATTCGATCTTTGCGGATTTTCAAGGATTCTTTTTTGAGAGTACGAAATAACGAAACAAATAAAGAAAGAATAGACAAAAATTATAGAAAATTATTTTCAAAACACTTTTTAAAATAATCTGTGAAAATCTGCGTCATCTGCGGACAATTTGAATTATGTGCTCGTTAATAAAATAGACAGTTACCTTTTTTAGTAATACAATATGGATACAAAAATTAAAATCGGTTTATTTGGAATTGGTCTTAAAACATATTGGTCGCAATTTGAAGGGTTGAGGGAACGTTTGCTTGGTTATCAGCGTGTTATTGCCGACAATATTTCACAATTTCATGCAGAGGTTATTGATGTTGGTTTGGTCGATGATCCGCTAACTGCTCAACAGGCTGCGAATCATCTTAAACGTGAAGATGTTCAACTTGTATTTTTGTACGTTTCGACTTATGCCCTTTCTTCAACGGTTTTACCGGTGGTACAAAAAATCAAGGTTCCGGTTATTGTTCTTAATTTACAGCCAACCGCCGCCATTGACTACACAACCTTCAATGCGTTACAAGATCGTGTTAAAATGACCGGCGAATGGTTGGCTTATTGTCAGGCTTGCAGTGTTCCGGAAATTGCGAATGTTTTACTTCGTTCCGGTATTGATTTTCATCAAGTAACCGGTATTTTACATGATGATCCGATTGCGCTGCAGGAAATCAATGATTGGATTGAGGCGGCGCGGGTTGTGGAAATCATGCGGAAAAACCGTGTCGGTTTGCTCGGACATTACTACGGAGGAATGTTGGACATTTATTCCGATTTGACAAATCATTCCAAACAATTCGGCTGCCATTTTGAATTGATCGAAATGGCGGAGTTACGTTATTTGCGGGAAAATACGGAACCTTCCGCTGTTCATCAAAAGATGACACAAATTTATGAACATTTTGATGTTCAGGCGGATTGTGATGAAACGGAAATTCGTCGGGCGGCACAAACCGCAACAGCTCTTGATCGGTTGGTTGAACAATATCAGCTTGGTTCACTTGCCTATTTTAGTAACGGAACCGGAGATGATGTTTACGTTGATTTAATCGGCAGCGTTATTGTCGGTAATTCTTTACTGACTGCTTCCGGTGTTCCTGTTGCCGGCGAGTACGAAGTTAAAAATGTTCAGGCAATGAAAATTCTTGACGCTTTTGGTGCCGGCGGTTCATTTACCGAGTTTTATGCACTTGATTTCAATGATGATGTGGTTCTCATGGGACACGACGGACCAGGACACACAAAAATCGCAGAAGGTAAAACAAAACTTAAACCGCTTAAAGTTTATCATGGTAAAACAGGACATGGTTTAAGTGTTGAGATGAGTGTGAAATCGGGAGCGGTTACACTGCTTTCGGTTATTGATGCGCCGGATGGTGTGTTACGGCTTTTGGTTGTGGAAGGCGAAGCGGTTCCCGGTGCCGTATTGGAAATCGGTAACACAAATAGCCGTTACCGTTTTTCGATGGGAGCTCGGCAATTTATTGATGCTTGGTGCTCGCATGGTCCGGCTCATCACTGCGCCGTCGGTGTAGGACATATCGCAGAAAAACTCAAAAAATTCGCCGACTTACTCGGTATGGAAATAATTCGTGTCAAATAAGATTTTTCGTAATTATTCAATGGAATTTTCGTAAAATATATTTCTTACATTCATTTCATTTTCTTGTTACCGAAACAAAACCTCCAGCGGAAGTAATTCATGACCGTGCATATCAATCAATACAGCATCGCCGTCAATTTTGAACTCTTTGATTTCCGTTTCATTTTTTTCGTCTGATAAATTTGTTGCAATTGCTTTGACCGGTGTACGGAATAAATGGAACGCAAAATGAGCTCGTTTACCTTCCGTTTCCAAAAGGAAAACTTTGAATCCGATCAATTGATCATTTTCGGTAAGCGGTTTCCAATATAACGCAACAACATTTTTTGCCTCAATCAGAAAGAACCATGCGGAAGAATTTTTCGGACATTTTGAAACAGGAACAACAAACAAATCTTTTTGAACCAAAAATTCCAATGACGCCGGAACCGGTTGTTTCAGATCAACCCCAATTCCGAAACGGAAATTTTTAACGGCGATTGTTTCACCTTTGGCAATTAAAATTGTATCAAGTTGCCGTTCACCGAAACGCCGATGAAACGGTAAACCTTCGGTAAGAAAAGTTAATGCAAATTCATCGTTTCGTAAATCTACAAATTTTGGTGATTGCAGCCGTTCACCGGATAACGTATGAACACCATCGGCTAAACCGCCGCGTAAATCCAATGTATTATCGTTCCATGCGTAACGCACCGCATAATAAGAATCCCAAGGATTTTCACCTGAATAATCGTACGGAGTAAGAGCAAGATTAAATTCAAGCAATCGGCTTTTCCGGCGAATCGTTATTGTCTCAATAAAATCGGCAGCATTTTTCCCATCCGGTAATATCAAATGTCCTGTTATTGTGAGCCGTCCTGTAATTGGACTGATTTCTGTAACTGAAATTTCATCGGCGGTTTGAATAGCATAACCGTAATTCGGGTCATTCGAATTGCGTTCATCTTCCGCACGTTTGTCTTTCGGTAACCGAAAACCAAGTTGACGTGACAACCGGTTAAATCGTGAGTTATTCGTAAAAATTGACCGTAACATCCCACTAACCGCATCAATTTTTACATTGAAATATTCGTTCTCCAAAAGGTAAACACTTCGTTTGATATTTTTACCGAGATCGTCTTCTGCTTTTCGTACTAGCTGTACTTCTTGTTTCGTTTTAGAACTGCTGAATACCGAATGGAAAAAACGCGCTGCATAAGTTTTCGGAGAAACCAAATCAGAAAGTTGGAGAGTTGCGGGATTGTTTTTTACGGAGTTTTCTGTAACTTTTTCATTTTTACCGCTTTTAATAAAAACGTAACCAAACGGCGGAATATCAACAACAATTTCTTTACGTTTTTTTGTTTCGCAAGCCAGTATAACCGGAGCAGTTTCTTTCGGTAATGAGCTCCAATCGGAAATATCAACAAAAACACGGCGCGGATAACTCAAAGGATTGAGCAATAACAATTGTTCTTTCTCTATATTATTTTCTGTTTTATTATTTTGGGCAACAGTTGAGGGAACAGCGGTTGAAGTGATCATTTCAACGAATTGTTCGATAACATGATTGTCAGATGGTTTATAATCCAAAAGCGTTAAAATTGTCCTAAAAAAAGAATCGGTAATCCGTTTGGTATTTTTTTCATAAATATCGTTCCAATAAGAAATCGGGTTAATTTCGTTAGTAATAAGAGCATTACCCGGATATTTTCCGAAACCAAATTGATTCGTACCGCCGCATTGTGGTGTTTCGTCAAAATATTTTTCGATATTGGAAAACTGTCCCAATGCAAGGGTGTATTGAGACATGCGGCGTAAATCGTCAAGCCAAACACTTTTACTTTTAACATTACAATTATCTTGTCTTGGAAATTGGGCAAACACGGTAGTGGGGGCGTGATCATTATTGGTTGCTTGCCCAAGTTTGGCTGCAAGATCGAAAAATTCGAGATTCGAAGAACCATCCAATGGATAACGAACCAACGCATCAATTTTTGTACCATCAACTCCCTGCCAAATCATTTTACTTTGTGCTGTTTCTTTAATTTGCCAACCGTCTAATGGAGCAAAATGGACAACACCTTTTATGCCGATCAGTTTCAATAATTGTGGTAAAAACGGTGTTAATCCGATATGGTGACGACCATAAATGACCGGTGAAATATTTAATTGTTCGCGAAATACTGAAATTCCATCCAGAACCCTGTCAACAACATCTAATATCGGTAACAAAAGGAGTGATTTTTCTTCGGAGTCATCGGCAATAAATTGTACCTTACCGGCATGACAAGCCGAGTTGAGTATGGAAAATGTTTCGGGATTGATTTCGGACAATTGTTTCAATAATTTACAGGAAAGGAACAAATTAACAGTGTTTCGTTCCTCTAATATCTTTTGTAATGAAATTCCGGTTGTTGTTGATGTAACAAGTATTAAATCGAGAAAATATGATTTGGACGGATAAAAATATTCTTTAGATTGACAAATTGCTTCGAATGCTTGCCGGAGGTGGTCTTTTGCTGTTTCGATTTCACCTTTTCTGTACGCTTTGAGGGAATCGAAAATTTGTGATGTTAATTGTGAATCGTCCAGCATGCTCATATAATGCATTTGCCGGACCAATAAATCAATCAGAAAATACACTGTTCCCAACGCAAAAAAATCTGTAACATATTCTGCGTCAAAACCATGATTTTCAATTTTAGCACATGTAAAGAGTTTTGTGAGAATTTCGTCATGGTTTGTGAGATTTCGTATTAAGACGGTATGATTTTCTTCTTGTTGTTTAAACCAGTCTTCATACAAAAATGATTCACAACATGGCGGAATTAAAATTGGTTGATCGGAACTGTTATAAGGCGGAATGGATGCACTTTCCCAACGTGGAATTTCGTTAAATTTTTCGATCAATGCGGGGTGAAATGTTACCCGCCACGCTGTTAAAAGTTCATCTGCTTCGGTTGCGGTACGGTCAGCCGAAAGAGTTTCAAAACTATAACTAGGATAAAGTACAATCATTGTCTTCAACAATGTTAATTTTGTTGTCTGTAAGTCCGTAAATTTTATACACTTATTGGTTTTGTTGAAACGTATTGGTGAATATTTCTACTTAAAAATCTAATAAATTCTCATTTATTCTACCAACGTTTATCCTGTCAAAAAACGAAAACCATATTTCCAAATAGGAAAAGTTTGTAAAATAGACAATTACTTAACTTGTACCTTTTTATGGAAAAAAATCAAGAGGTAGGCAACTTTTCACAGAGGGGTTACAAACTTGTTGTTACATCAGTAATGCCGACTTGTCCCCATTTACGGAAAGAAATCGGAAAACTCAATCAGCCGTTGTAACAGTAAGTAGATAATCCCCTACAGTTTTGGTATAAGTCTTTACTAAAAAGACTTCCGAAAATATCATATAAATGACTGTTCGCTCCCACGTTCACTGTTCAAAACATTGGTGTTTACTGAGAACAGGAATTGATACTAAACTATTGATTATAAAAAGGTTTGAAACATTTCGGCGCAAAACACTATTTAATTTCACCTTAAAATAGCTCAATTATTAATACCTGCACTTTCTTAAAAAACGAACAAATTTTGAAACATTTTTAATTTTTTTAGCCAAATTTCATACATAAAAAGTCAACCGTCCAACAGAAAATTTTCCTAAGTGTTCACATGCTGGTTGTTAATTTAGATAAATTGGTATAGTGAAAAACCGGCAGTAATGGTATCTTTCTTGAGAGTACATTTTTGTTCCCTACTTATCGTGTTTCCCTTTTTCAAGGAAGATTTTTCCATGACTGCGATTAATAATGATACAAGCCTTTTCATTCAGTGTCAATCCGAAGTGTCCGATGATGTTCTTCGTTACAGCAGTACAGTTACTTGTGTTATTCTTCTCACTTCCGACCGGAATGTTCTTGAGTTGATCGTTGAAGATGCGGAACAGATTGGTCAACAAATGAAGCGAGCAATTGCCGTTGCGGTACGAACAAAGGTTATAGAAGGTTATAACTGGTCTGTACCAGAGTTGGATTTTCTATCTGGATTTTTTACACAAAACAGCGAAAAAGTAGGCAATTTAAGTGATTTGCCATAATTTTATTTTTGATATTGTAGGTTTTAATATTGTAGGTATGGGAGACTTTTCAAACTAAAAAATTGAGATATAATATGTACATTTAAGTTTTCGTTTGAGTTGGTGAGATCAATTCCTGTCTAATTTTCTAAAATACTGAATCACCAAACCAGAAGGTAATTATTGTTGTGATGGTAACTGTATTCCAGCACAACAAAAATTGTTGTGCTGGAAAACCAATACCAAGCGATCAAAAATGTTGCAAAGATAAGAACGGCAAAAATGGCACGGAAATTCCCAATAACCAAGATTGTTGTTCTGGAAGGGAAGGAGTTGGATACAACTCCGGTACACATGATTATTTTTTAGAAATATGTTACGGGAACCTTTGTATTCTTTCCTTGAAAATGACCGGTTTAATCGTGAACATTCCTACAATGAACGGCAATTACAGGAATTTTTCAATCAGGGACGGATTGGACATGAAACGGAACTTTGGCTTTGGGATGGTGAACATTCCCGCTTAGCAGGAACTTATGAATCGCTTTTTATTCGAAAACGGCGTTTCAAAGAACGACGGTTGGGAATTTTCGGAGCAAAAAATTCCGGTAAAACCGCATTTCTTAATTGTTGTACAAAATACGGTAAAAAAACCGACGACGGTTCCATTCTGATTAACCGCAGCAACCCAAACCAATTACCGCACGAAATTTCAGTTATTGAATTTTCGTTGCTTAATAACGGAATGGCGTGGGAAATCCGAACATTGGATTATTCCGGCGAATCGGATCGTTCAAAATGGAATTATTCAGAATCGAATTTTTTAACTTCCGATTTTTCAAAACGGTCTTCCTCAAAGCCGAATTATTCGGAACATGCGGAAAAAATCAATGAATGGTTTATCGAATGCGATGCGTTTCTTTTGTTGATTGACAGTACGAAAATAACCGATCAAACAGAAACAATTCGACATTTTCTTGATCAGTTGCGGCGCCGTTCACCGGACGGCAACCGAATTGACAAACCAATTGCGGTTGTCTGGACGAAAACAGATTTATCCGATCCGTCTTCTGAAATGGAACGGAAACAAGAAATACAATCAATTGTTGAAACATTCGGCAAACAGAATACGGTTGAGATGTTTTTTGTTTCGATTTTCAATCCGGATCATATTGTTCGACCGATTCATTGGGCTGTTCGGAAAATTGACGAAATGATGTACGAAAAAGTTGTCCGGCCGGAACTGAATTCAAAACGGAAAATTTTGAACGAATACAAATCTCTCCGAGATGTTTGGGGAATCAATCGCGGTGAACTTGGTGAAAAAATTGCAGAACATATTGTCAGACTGGAAAAGGAATTACGGCGTTCTGATACGATAATAAGGATTATTGGCGGAGTGATTGGTTGTGTAATTTTGAGTGTTGTATTATTTTTTGTTATAGGAAGTTTTACGGAAAAAAGAATGTTTCTGAATTTCCTGTCTGTTCAGGAACAGATTAAACGTGCGAATAAACAAGAAGAGATTGAAGCGGTTTTGAAAAATTATCGCGGATTCTGGACTCCGCAAAAATATATTACGGAAATAGAACAACGGGCATTGGAAAAAAAACAGGAACTTTCCGTACACGAAACAGAATGGGCGTTTGAGACGGCGAAATACGCAATAGAACACGCAGAAATACCGGAAAAAATCGACAATGTGATCGACAAATTTTATGAGGAAAGACCAACTTCGACAAAGAAACAACGTGAAGTGTTGACGGAGTTAGCAGCGTCAAAACGGCGGATTCTCCGTTTTGAAACGGCGTTGAAGAATTTACGGACGGAAATAGAACATTCGGCGGATTTTGTCGGAACAAAACGGCTTTACGACCGTTTTCTTGAAACGATTACGCCCGACGTTTTCCCTGAACAAGCAGTTCTTATTGAAGAAATTCGGGCGGAACGGGAACAAATAATCGAAGATGAGCGCAAAGGAATTACGTTTCTTCCGGCAACTGCTTTTTTTGAGAAGGCGAAACGGATTGACCATCAATTACAAGCGTTTCATAAAAATGATCCGCAATTTAAGAATCTCGAAGAGGAACGTAACAAAATCGCATTGGATTGGGAACGTTATGATTATGAAAAATTTTACCAATCTGTTTTTAAGATGCGGACGGTAACGGATTTGAAACATGTTAAGGAAATTGCAGATCAATATATTACCGAATCAAAAAATCGAACATCGCTTCGTATAACCAGTTTGAACAGGGAAAATGTTGAAAACTGGTTGGCGTGGTTTGACGGACTTCATCGGGAACATCCGTTTGAGTTGACGGTTTCACAAATTCGTATTCCCAAAATATTTTTCGCAACACCGGATTTGAATGGGAAAATTATTGTTTCACTTCAGATTGGTAAAACGAAGTCGGAAATAACAGTTCCACAACTTGATGAGGTTCAGAAACAATCGGATATTGTTTTACTTCCTTTGGATTTACGGTGTTCGGTCGGCAATGCGGTTTGGGACGAACAAAAGAGAACGAAAATTATTTTAACTGTTTCGGAATATCGTGAGGGTTGGATTTATTGGGGACGCTCGGTTGCAAGGGCGGTTTGTGAGGTTTCGGATTCGGAATATCCGTTTATAGAATTTTGTCCGATGCCGAATGGTGTTTTTGCATTTTCAAACGATAACGTAACAATTACAGCAACAACCGATTTCCGAAGTCTTGCAATGCCGTTTCCTGAGAAAATTAATAACGAAAAATAAATCGTTAGGGTTCCTCGTGCAATTTTTCGACTCGAAAATAATTAAATGTTGTAATATATCAGTGGGATAATTTTTTTGGTCTTATTTTCGCGGCATTTCCTTAATCTCTTATGTTTTTTTAGTCCCGCAGGGACGAGATGTGCATAACCCTAGGTTAAGCGCAGCGCAAAAAATGCCCAACATAACAAAGCCCCGCACGGGGCGAGATTATCAACCACAGCAATCACATCTCGCCCTTGCAGGGCTTTGG
>JAITIZ010000577.1 GCA_031279215.1 Planctomycetaceae bacterium | reverse complement strand
CATTTTGAAAAATAAGTTACCCAAATTTTTGTTCGGGTATTAAAAAAATCGAGTACGTCAACTGTTGTTAAATCGCTTCGGCGAACTGTAATTTTCTACATAACGACCGGATTTTTCGGGTAGAAAATTATTTGACCTTGTATAGTTACGTGTCTCCCGCTAAGGGAGCGTCGCGTTCAAGGTCATAGGTATAATTCAGCGTTACTTTTAATATGTAATGCACCACTTTCGTTGGTGGGAATGAACCTGTTTTAACAACCGTGTCGCTCCTGTCTAAGAGCGATATTCTTGTTGCCGTTTCTCGGCTTGTGTTTTCCCCACTTTGTAGCAAAAGCAGATTATTTGTTATGTAATCTGCAAAACTTTAACATCTCTTTTATAAGGAGAAAATTATGAAAATCAGAAGATTTAGAGCTTTCACATTGGTCGAATTATTGGTAGTGATTGCGATTATCGGTGTGCTAATAGCGTTACTGTTACCAGCCGTGCAAGCTGCCCGAGAAGCAGCAAGAAAGGTACAGTGTACCAATCACATGAAACAGTACGGAATTGCCGTACATAATTTCCACGATACACAAAACGGTTTACCGCCATCGTGTATTCGTGTAGATTACGCGACAGCATTTGTGTTCCTTCTTCCCTACATGGAACAAACACCGCTTTTTGAAACATTTCTTGGTTTCAATGATCGTGTAGCACAGTACATTAAACAAAGTGTTGCCGATGACAGCGAATCCTGGCACGCAACAGTTGAAGCTTTACCCAACAAAGACGCTTTCAAAAAAGGGCTTTGCTCAATTCCAATCAATTATTGTCCTACGCGACGTTCTGCTGCCGGAACAACAACGAAAAGTTTTCGGTATTCAGATAATAACTGGACACTTGTTTCGGGTAACCGTTATAACGGACCATCAAGCGATTATGCCTTTGTTGTTCTTCGGCAATCATCAGGAACAACATTTAATCCGGCAACATTGTCCAACTACCAAGGCAGTATTTGGAATTGTAACAGAAACCGTGATGCTGCGGAGGAACAATCACTTCAAAATGTAGAACGCGGCCCGTTTCGGGCGGCAGTTCTCCTTAATTTTGTTGCAAAAGATTATCAATTCCGTGACACAATGGCTTGGTGGTCAGACGGAACTTCAAACCAGTTAATTTTATCGGAAAAATATATTCCTGACGGACAACTTTATGAAACAATGTTTGACAGTACATGGCTTTATACAGAAGGATTTACTTGTACCGGTGCTTATCGGCATTTTTATAATGGTGTTCAAAGAAAAGAATATTTTGCCGGTAAATCACCTATTGATTACACTAATACTCGTGATTTCGGCAGTTGGCATTCGGGAACGTGTAATGCGTTGCTTGGGGATGGAACAGTTCGCTCGTTACCGTTGACAGCAAACGCCCTTGTTTTGGTACAACTTTCACACGTTACTGATGGAACAACTGTAACATTGCCGTAATTTCCCTAATTGTTTCACATTTTTGATGGTTTTCTCCTTTAAGCTGTATCTGAAACGGATAGAACAATTAACGGAGATTGTGATTTTTCTGATTATTTCGGAATTTTGAGAGGTTAATTTTTTACGTTAAAAATGAAAAGGTAGGCAAACCTTTCGCCGAAAGGTTGCCTACTTTTTCACATAAATCGTAACATAATAAGACATCAATCGAATGACCGCACAACGTATATCACTAAAAATCAAAATCTTGTGAATACATCTCTTGACGCAACTGCTTATTTTGTTATTATACTCCTTATACTTGAAATTTTGGTTTTCATTTTTTGTTATGATTACCGAATTTATTGGATTTTACATAGGGTTGCATGAGCGTGCGTCCTTACAAAAACCGAATTTTCAAGTGTAATGAGTATAATCGTTTCAAAAAAATGTTTTTATCTTTTTACAGACAAACAAGCAAAACGATTCAGCTATTGAGTAGGATTGCGGGAATTTCTTGTAACTGTTTCTGTGAATAGTTACCAAAACCAAACACGGAAAATAAATTCAATGGCAGAATAGTTGCAACATAATTATTTAAAATTACTTAAAACAATGCAAGTTGGTATTTTAATGGGAAGTGACAGTGATTGGGCAAAAATCAATGGAGTTGCAAAGTCATTGGATGAATTTGGTGTTTCGTATGAAGTCAATGTAATGAGTGCACATCGAACTCCAGATTTGGTCAAAAAATATGCCGAAGAAGCGTCCGGTCGCGGGATTTGTGTAATTATTTGTGCGGCTGGCGGAGCAGCTCATTTGGCAGGAGTAGTCGCTTCACATACAATTTTGCCGGTGATTGGTATTCCTGTTCCGACGGAACTTTCCGGCGGTCTTGATTCATTGCTCTCAACCGTTCAGATGCCGGGCGATATTCCAGTAGCAACTGTCGGTGTCGGTACCGGAGGCGCTCGCAACGCCGGACTTCTTGCCGTTCAAATTTTAGCCCTTTCAGATTCAATATTGCAACAAAAATTGCTCGGCTTCAGAAAAAAACTTGTCGAAAAAATAACCGAAAAAAATGTAAATTTGAAAAAATTGTTGAAATAGAATCTTTATTTTAAACACGGAATATACGGAATACACGAACAGTTTTTTTAGATCATTTTCGTAATAATTTTTGTGTGTTTCGTGAAATTTCGTGTATTTCGTGTTTAAAATAGACAGTTACATAAACTGTTGTTGATAGGAATTAGGAAAACTTCTTTTCTGTACATTTTGTGTATTCCGTGTTTAAAAATAAAAAAATTCTCTGATTATATTCTGATATTGTTGCGAAATTTATTCGAACTTACCGACCTGAAAGGAAAGTAAAAGTGTATTCATTAGTTATTTTTGGTGCGTCAGGTGATTTGACAAGCCGCAAGTTAATTCCGGCATTGTACAATTTGTTTCGTAAAAACCGTTTACCACAACCAATTCGAATCATCGGTTTTTCCCGAACACCAATAGAAAATGAAATATGGCGCAACAAATTATTGGAAACAACCCGCCAATTTACCGGTCATATTTTTTGCGAAAAAACATGGTCAACTTTTGCCCCATGTCTTTATTATCATGTTGGGGATATCGGCAATACGGATTCCTTTACTTCGCTTTCCGCTCTTCTCAATCAATTTGAAAAGGAATCCCAATCGGAAGTTACGGAAACACATCGGCTCTTTTATTTTTCGACGGCACCGCAGTTTTACGCTGTTGGTACGGAACAACTTGGCGCAACAGGATTGTCAACAGAATCGTTGGGACATACGTGCCGAATTGTTATCGAAAAACCTTTTGGTTCGGATTTGGAATCGGCAAAAAAATTGAACGAAATTATTCATCAGCACTTTGGTGAATCTCAAATTTACCGGATAGACCATTATCTTGGAAAAGAAACTGTTAATAATATTTTGGTGTTACGTTTTGCTAATGCTATTTTTGAACCGATTTGGAACCGTAACTATATTCAAAATATTCAGATAACCGCCAATGAAAACATTTTGATTGGACATCGTGTTCCGTATTATGAGAAGGCAGGAATTTTGCGGGATATGTTTCAGAATCATTTGTTACAGATTCTAACTTTTGTTACAATGGAACCGCCTGCCCGATTTGATGCAAAAGCAATTCGTGATGAAAAAGTGAAAGTGTTGCAATCAATCCGGCCATTTGCGGAAGATGAAGTGTTACAAAATTCAGTACGGGGGCAATACCGAAGTTATCGGGACGAGACCGGAGTAAGGAAAGACAGCCAAACCGCAACGTATGGAGCTGTTCGTCTTTTTATAGACAATTGGCGTTGGAAGGATGTACCGGTTTTTCTACGCAGCGGCAAAGGGATGCCTTGCCGATCAACACAAGTCATTATTAATTTTCGTCAACCGCCTCACAGTATGTTTGCAGATACATCATCAAATTTACTGTTACATGGGAACCGCTTGCTCTTACAACTTCAACCGGCAGAAGGAATACAAGTTCATTTTATGACCAAAATTCCCGATACGGAAATGAAAATTCGGGCATCAGAGTTGAATTTTAATTTCAAGAACAGTTTTTCTGGAGAAATGCCCGATTCTTATGAACGTCTATTGTTGGACGCAATACATGGTGATGCTTCACTTTTTGCCCGAAGTGATGAGGTCGAAGCAGCGTGGCAAATTATTGATCCAATTCAAAAAACATGGGACAGCGGTAAAATGCCTGACCCGGAATTTTATGAATCAGGTTCGACAGGACCGGTTCAAGCAGATCGTTGGATAGAATCGTTTGGTGAAAATTGGTTTGATTTATGCCCGCTTGTGTAACTTGTCTCCTCCAAAATCAGTATAAACCGCGAAATAAAAGTATAAAATTGAGTGTTTTTTGAAGTTCATAAAATACCCCAATCTGTTTATACTTCTTGTATTCATTGATTTTCGTTTAATCAATTAAGAGTTTTGTTAAAACGATATTTGTTGTAACATTTTGATGAAATATTTGTTTTTCGCTCCTAATTCTGCTAGGAGTGTGAAATGTATAACCGTAAACGTAACGCGGTACAACCTACGGTTATACATCTCTCGTCCCGGCGGGACTAATAAAAAAAACGAAAGCATTACGAAAATGACAATGAAATCTTACCATGGGTTATGAACTTGAAAAATTAAATTGATGAATGCAAGAAGTACACTAACGTGATTGATTGGGTAAAACCAATAATTCATTGGGTGTTATATTAAATTCTTCAAGAAGATCAAGAGAACGTTTTAATTCTTCCTGGTGATCATCGTGATTGTTACGTCCGATTGTTAATTTGGCTCCTTTTTTGCGGGCTAATTCGATGAATATCCGTTTGGGAAATTTTGAAGACGATTGAATTTCAAACGCCACCCCGTTCTTAATTCCTGCATCAAGAAATTGCTCCATACGTTCTTTGGTCCAGAAGGTGTTGTAATATTGTTCCATTCGAGGAGGAAGATAAGTTGGATTCGCCAATATCGTAATCGGCTCATTGACAACCGTTTTACAATGCTCCCAGTAATGTTCCAACCACGCCCGAACATCTTTTATTTCATATTGATCTTCAAGCCAAAGTTTTTGCGGTTTACCGGTTTGGTCGTTCATAATCATTGTGTCGGCTAAAACATAATCCAATTTAGCCAAAAGTTTCTTATCTGTCGTTTTATACCAATCACGATCATTCACCTGAATACCAATCAATAAAGGAAAACGTTGCGCATCTTCGATAAATGCCGCTAATTTCTTATTGTCGGACAGAGGCCAATCCTTACCGGTATTTTCCAACACTCCGCTTTTAATTCCCGATTTCCGTTCCCAATCAAACGCCTTTTCCGCGGTCATTCCGCCGCGAAGATGAATATGATAATCAATCAAGATTAAACCTTTCGCCCTGAGACGGGCGGTTTGTTGAAGCATTTCTTGTGACGGTTTCGGAAATTCGTCTGCCAAAATCGGAACCATAACAAAAATAAAACAACTCAAAAAAAGAATAATACGTCTTGCGTACATCATTGGATTTTCCCTTTTCCTTCAATAGGATTTGTAGTTTTTTTAAGCAGAAACACTCGACAATACGTTTCAACAAAACTGAATTTTAATAGAGAATAAAGTATAACATGAAAAAGTACATCGTTGATAGTGGAGAGTTGATAGTGGAGAGTTGAGAGTGTCGCATGCGGATTTTAACCGGAATAATTGTAAATCGCTTGCGGCACTCTC
>JAITIZ010000542.1 GCA_031279215.1 Planctomycetaceae bacterium | reverse complement strand
GCGGGACAAGCACTTAAACCGGCAATTTTGATCGCCGATAAATCGTTCACGTCATCGCCGATATACGCTGTTTCTGCTAACGATACTCCTGTATCATTGCAAAGTTTTTCCAATACTTTCGCTTTGTCTGCTACTCCTTGAAATACGTAATTTACTTGCATTTTTTTTGCGCGGCTGCTGACAATAGTTGTATTTTCACTTGTGATAATTGCTGTTTTAATTCCTTGTTTGCGTAACAATTCAAGTTCCCCATTGCATCATGTGTATTAAATTTTTTTCAACTATTCAGTAGCGTATAAGGATATTAAATTAAATAGTTTACACATTTTTAAAAAACATATTGTCAAAATAATATTGAAATTCATAATCCACTTAATATTAAGTATTTCAGATTTTAACTCTACATGGTACGTGGAAAATATTAGTTTTCAAATCCGGTAAACCTCTTATTTTAGCGGTTCTACACTACTGAATAGATACATTTTGTGTATGCATCATTGTATTGTTTGGGGGGATATAACTCAAATGTTTTGTTGTATCAATTGTAAATGTCCGTTAAAACGGATATGAATAACGAATCACGGGCATTAATGAATTACGATGTAAATGCAGTATAAATAACTTTAGCAATTTCGATATCTTCGTAATTGTCAATGTCTATTGCTTTTTTTCGATCCATTTCAAAAAATTTAACTTCTGACGAATAAAAACTTTGATGTTTTTTCAAATACTTTGTCCGCAATCTACGACAATGGTTTGTCCTGTTATATTTTTTGCCATATCGCTACCGAGAAAACAAATAACATCGGCAATCTCGGATGGTTTCGCTAAACGGCGAATGGCACATTCGTCAAGAACAAGTTGTTTGATTAACTCGTTGGTTGCTTTTTGCGAATCGACATCAATATATCCTGGTGCAACAAGGTTTACGTTTACTCCAAATTCCCCCATTTCTTTTGCAACAGTTTTAATAAGTCCTACTAAACCTGCCTTACCCGCACAATAACCAACATTGCCTTCACGACCGCGCAAACCATTAATCGAACCAACACTAATAATAGTTCCTTTTTTATTGGACTTCATGTGATTAGCAATTGCACGAATATAATTAAAACATGAATATAATGTCATGCGGACCGATTTGTCGAAACTGTCATAATCAATTTCATAAATTGGTCGATCTGATGCTCCGCCTACATTGCAAACAAGAATGTCTATTATTCCAAACTTATTAATTGTTTCATTAACTACCTGAACAGCACGGTCATATTCTAAAGCATCTGCTTGAAATGATGTTACGATATCTCCATACAAATCACAAATTGTTTCGGCTTCGGTTCGTGAATTTGTCCACGTAAATGCAACCTTGCAACTATGTCGAATATATGTTTCGACAATCGCTTTACCCAATCCGCGACTTCCGCCAGTTACTAATGCAATTTTACCTTTAAGCATGTCTCGTATTTTATAACTATTCAGTACGTTTTTTGATGTGCACGGCATGTGCCCAATATTGCTGTAGTGCTATTTTATAGTGGTTTAATGAGTTTTTTGATATTGTTTTTTAGTTTAACGAGTGTTGTCAGGGGATTATTTAACTTTTTTTTCAAAAATACCCGCTAAATTCAATAAATTTACTATTACATACAGCAGTATTGCGTCATGTGTCTGCGTTTCGTTAGAACCACAAAATTGACATAAAATAATAATAATAATAACAATAATAATAATAATACAATAAATAATCTGGTCCTATAGACACAATCGTTTATCATAAATCAAATGATTAAATGATTATTAAATTATTACTATCTCCATAAAAAATGAAAATTCCGTTGAATATTACAAAAATTTTCATATAATTTTTTCTCTATGCGCCTTACACCACTGACAAATCGGCCAATTTTTACCATTCTCGAATGATTGACGAAGGGTTCGTATTTTTGTACCATTCCACGCATCAACAATGGTCATATTTCTAATGTTGCCAAGTAAAAGATACTCTTGTAAAGATTCTTCACACAAAGCAGCACCACCGCCACAACATGGATAAATATTACCGAAATGATCAATTATTAGTCTTTGCCATGGTTCATAGCAACAAAAAGGTTTGATATGTGAATAATTATGTACCTCTGATATAGGGGGATGGATAATCACATCATCGCTGATGGCAATTAAATCCGCCTTGTCAATCCATTTTTCAAGAAACAAATCTTGCTCATGGGCGTTGATTTGTTGTTTCAAAAATGTTACTCGTAGGATTGGAGTAGGACTATTAGCTTCTTGTCTTATTTTTAAAAATTGTTCGATATTTTTTTCGAGCTGAATCAAGTTCCCCCCTCTGATGGTATGATATGTGTCTGGTGTCGCCGCATCAATTGATATACTAATACGATCTAACCCTTCCTTGACAATATGCCTTGATATTTTTTCTGTTAGTTGAGTTCCATTAGTAATTATAAAAAAGTCAAGAAGTCCCGTTTTCGACTTGGAAAAAAGTGAGAGTATTTCACAAATATCAGGGTGAAGTAAGCATTCACCAGTCGTACCTATAGCCAAAGAAGGAATTTCGTACATTGCGCACTCGTTAGCTATCTTTTGAAGTAGTTTCGAGTCTAATAAAATTCTTTCTTGTTTATGAAATTTACGGAATGGACACATTACACACCGCAAATTACAATTTGAGTTCGTTCCAATGACAATGTAGAGCGGTTGTTCTGAAAGATACTCACCTTTTTGTGCTCTATCCCACTTCTCCCTGTATCTCAAATAGTTTTGACCATGTTTTTGTGTTAATGTTTTGACGAAATTTCCCTTCTGATAAAAGTCATAAACATGGGAAATATCTGGATTTTTTTTTGTGCTTTCCATAATAGGAACCCCTTTCTAGTAAAATATAAAAATTATGTAAAATACTGTATTTTAAAAGCTAAAAATACTTTATTATGCAACCGTCACCTGAACAATTTTAGCATTAATTGCTAATAATTCTGGATGATCACTGAGATAATTAATAATCTCATTAATTGCCAACGGTACACCACAATATAACGCGTCGAAAATTCTCGAACATAAATCCCAGTCTTCCAGCGTATCTAACGTCAAACGTATCTTGGAACAGTCATTTTTTAAGGAACAATATTTTTGCTCACCAATACGAAATAACGACGGATGTTGATAAATATAAGGTGTAACATGTTCACGGTCTGTTGGTTTCCTTGATTCGACAAAGGCTCTTTCTAATGCTTGAAATGTCATCATTTCACATCCGGTGCCAAGCGGCAGGAAATGATGTGTTTTCATATAATCATAGTTAGTATTAGAACATTCCTGAATTAACATATTCAATGATTCAATATCTGTAAAAAGATTATCAGCCGTAAGGCGAACAACATATTCAGTCTGATATTGTTTGGCGGCATGATAATAACGTTCAAGTACATCCTCTTCACTACCACGGAAATATTGAATATCCGTTTTAATACACTCTTCAATAATTACATCATCAATCTCTTTATTCGTTGTTGCGACAATAATATTTTGA
This sequence comes from Planctomycetaceae bacterium, assembly GCA_031279215.1. Taxonomy (GTDB): domain Bacteria; phylum Planctomycetota; class Planctomycetia; order Pirellulales; family Thermoguttaceae; genus WRKP01. Next base: position 450 of record JAITIZ010000542.1, on the reverse strand, counting down.
ACATGTTCGCAATAACGCACTCGTTCAATGATATGCGTCAAAACACTTTTGTTATGAAGTTTTTTCAGTACTTTATTCGGTAGTCGTGTTGATGAACATCGAGCTTGAATAATTATTATCGTTTTTTTCACATTCCACCTTTTGCAGTATATTTATTCTTTTGTCAAAGTCCACAACGAAGGATTTATCATCTTTTCGTCGTTTACAACAAATCGATTGAAATCAACATAGCTTGAAAGTATTTCTTGTAATTCATTTATTTTTGTTACTCCAACGATTATGTGTGAGATAGTATCGAAATTATAAACATACGTCAATGCCAATTTTAATTGTGTTGTTCCGAATTTCGCCGCTTCGTCATTAAATTTTTGTAATACCGGCCGTATTGGATTAAAAAATGGTTTTAACTCATCTGGATTCATTAAAATAAGTCCTTGCAAAAATGTTGAT
>JAITIZ010000071.1 GCA_031279215.1 Planctomycetaceae bacterium | reverse complement strand
TAATTAATTTTGCTTTCGTGATGAAGTTTAACGACTGCTTTTTTCCAATTCCGTCGTCTAACGATTCGGTGATAGCGGGTTTTTACGGGTTTTCCTTTGCGGTTCTGTGTTCTAACATCAATGACTTTGACATCAAACAAATATTCAACAGCGTTTTTAATTTGAATTTTATTCGCTAAAGGATGTACTTCAAAATAATAAGTATTTTGGTGTTCGGCGCGATGATAACCTTTTTCTGTTACAATGGGACGCAGAACAATTTGATAGGGTTCGAGTTCTAATTTTGTTTTAATTATTTTTTTATTTTTAGGTGTAATTTTAGGCATAATTGCCTCCGTTCATTTTAATGATCAGGATATTAGGATTTGTACTTATTTTTTGTAATTTTAATATTTTTAATTAGTTTAATAATTATCTGACAGGAATTTTAGCAATAAAAGCTTCAAAAGCCGCTTTGGTAAACAAAACCCGTTTGGGTTTAAGGACTTCGTAAGCATTGAGTTCCGAAACGGGGAGAATTCGTACACCATCAATATTTCGGAAACTTTTGTACAGATTAGGATTATAAGATTCGATGGCAACAAGAACTGTTTCTTTAATTTTAAGTATATTAAGGACAGAAGCCATTTCTTTTGTTTTTGGTGTATCAATCGAAAGAGCGTCAATCAATGTAATTTGAGAATCATTGATTTTGGAGGCAACTGCCATTCTGGTTGCGACCTGAAGGGCTTTACGCGGTAACCGGTAAGACCAATCGCGTGGTTGTTTCGCAAAAATATGACCGCCGCCGCGTCGAACTCCGCTTCGCCGATGACCGGCTCGGGCATTACCGGTTCCTTTTTGGCGATACATTTTCTTTTTATGTCCGGCAACTTCGGCACGGCTTTTTGATTTTGCGGAACCTTGACGCAAATTGGATTGATACATAACAACAGCGTCGTGCAAAAGTTGTAAACTAATGCGTGAAGCAATCGTAACAGGATCGATGATAAGTTTATCGATTTCCGTTCCTGATTTATCAAAAATTGGTAATTCGACGTTAGCCATAGTAATATTGGTTCAACAATTCTTAATGTTCTTTGTATTTTGTTTCGTGAATTTGGTAATTGGTAATGGAGCCGCAACTTATTGGGCTGTTTTCAGGGTTAATTTCCAAATATTATTTTTTGGTGCCGGAAGGATGTTCGTCGGACTAATCCGAACATAACCGCCTTTGGGACCTGGGATAGCACCGCGAATGACTAACAAATTATTTTCTTTGTCAATCAAGACAACTTTTTGATTTCGGATTGTTACTTGGTCGGTGCCGTAATGTCCGGGCATTCGTTTTCCTTTTTGGGTTCGGCTGGGAAACGCACTACAACCGGAACTACCAAGATGACGGTGACATTTCTTAACACCATGCGAAGCCCGTTGACCGGAAAAATTGTGCCGTTTCATAACACCGGCATAACCGCAACCTTTACTTATTGCGGTAACATCAACGGAATGAACTTGTTCAAACACATCAACTGTTAATTCCTGACCGACAGTAAATCCTTCTGTTGGTATTCGAAATTCACGGATAAATTTTTTGGGTTCGCAATTTGCTTTTGGTTCGGGTTCTTGTCCTGCTGCGAGACGCTGTTTTCTGCGTTTACTTTCGATAGCGGCAACATGACCGCGTTCACTTTTGGAAGCCCGATTACGTTTTTTGTCTTTAAATCCGATTTGTACGGCTTCATAGCCATCTCGTTGATGCGTACGAAGTTGCAACACATTACACGGTCCGGCTTGAATCACCGTAACCGGAATAACTTCACCGGTTTCTGTGTACAATTGCGTACATCCGACTTTTTGTCCCAATAATCCGATTCCCATAATATTTTTTCGGGTTGTTATTCAAACTACGTTATCCTCTGATAATACAGTTATCCTAAATATATTCTAATAATTATTGATATTGATTTGATATGAACTAATGACATTTAATATCAGGAGATTCACATTTCCGGCGTGATAAAATTTGTATTATTTATTTTTTTCCGGTTGCTTTGATTTTAATATCAACACCTGCCGGCAGAATCAATTTGTTCAAGGCATCAATAGTTTTGGCGGTAGCCTGAACGATGTCGATAACACGTTTATGGGTTCGGATTTCGAACTGTTGACGGGCTTTTTTATCGACATGGGGACTGGACAAAACGGTGTACCGTTCAATCCGGGTCGGGAGTGGAATCGGACCGCGAACAACGGAGCCGGTTCTTTTGGCGGTATCAACTATATCAGTAGCACTTTGGTCGAGTATAGCGTGGTCAAACGCTTCCATCCGAATCCGAATTATTTCTTGTCCAATTCCCGTCACGGTCATTCTCCGCTAGTTCTATTCTAAATTCCAATTGCCAAACAACTTTTAATATATTGATTCCTTGTTATCGAATTAGTTCAATAAAAATCAAATCCGATTTTGGTCAAGGAAGTCAATAAATTTACCATTACACCATTTTTCGTCAAGGGGAGAACAGACACACTTTGCAAAAAAAATTGCATTTGAACCAAAAGTGCAATTTTAGATTCTTTCCGAACAATTGCCGACAAATTGATTCGCATTTCTCACTGACTTTACAACTTTACGGTGTAGAGAAGGCAATAATATACTCAAGAGAATCAATTAGACAATACCCCCACCCTAATTTTTTCTGAAATATTTTTTGGTGTTCCCAATCTGGTGTGTTCATTTCGTTAAACCCAAGGTAGGCAACATTTCGCCGAAACGTTGTACCAGTTGGTTTTTGTCGTTAGTGTTGTACACAGTTGGTTTTTAATTTCCGTCCGTCAACAGGGTCAAGTCGGCGAGTACGCCGACGCAATGACGGGTAAAAGCCCTTCGGCGAAACGTTGCCTACCTCTGGATAATTCACGTGAACAATAACCCACAAAATGCCCAAATTACCCGAAAATTTTTAACCATTTTAACAACCAGCCCGTGAACGCTAGGGGATATATCAACATCAAAGCGAAATCCGTTGCTTTACAGCACAAAAAGAGACGATAAAATAAACCGTATTGTTTCTATTTTTTGATCGGTTTCAACCCAACTAATGTTGTTTTTTGATGAGCAATCTTACTGCAAATGTTTCAAAACCAGGGCGGATTCCTATGCCGGAACAACCCGCTAAAATTCGTGCCGGAAATTTTTTGGAAGTTCCGCTCGGTTATACGCCCGAAATGGCTCAGACCGAAGCTTCGCGTTGTATTCAATGTAAAAAACCCGCTTGTGTTGAAGGTTGTCCGGTAAACGTACAAATACCGGAATTTCTCAAACTCCTTCGCGAAGGTCATTTTGCCAACGCCGTACAAAAAATTAAAGAAACAAACGCTTTACCGGCTGTTTGCGGACGAGTTTGCCCGCAAGAATCACAATGCGAATCAAAATGTGTTCTCAATAGAAAATCCGAACCGGTTGCTATTGGACGTTGTGAGCGTTTTGCCGCTGACTACGAACGCGAAAATCTTTCGCCGGAAATACCCCGAAAATGTCCCGCCAATAACAAAAGAATTGCTGTAGTTGGAGCAGGTCCTGCCGGATTAACAGTTGCCGGAGATTTGATTTTACTTGGTTATGAGGTTACGGTGTTCGAAGCCTTTCACCGACCCGGCGGTGTTTTAATGTACGGAATCCCTGAATTTCGGTTACCCAAAACGATTGTCGAACACGAAATCGGTTATCTTATCCGACTCGGTGTTCAAATTGAATTGAATCAGGTTATCGGCAAAACAATAACAATTGACGAATTACTTAACGATTTTAATGCGGTTTTTATTGGTGTTGGGGCTGGGTTGCCGATGTTTTTGAATTTACCGGGCGAAGACTTGGGCGGTGTTTATTCCGCCAATGAATATCTGACACGCTCGAATCTGATGAAAGCTTATCAGTTCCCGCACTACGATACTCCAATTATTCGCGGGCGTAATGTTTGTGTTATCGGCGGCGGCAATGTGGCAATGGATGCCGCACGAACTGCTATTCGCCTCGGTGCAGAATCCGTTAAAATTGTGTATCGCCGATCCCGCACCGAACTCCCCGCACGAACCGAAGAAATTCATCATGCCGAAGAAGAAGGAATTGAATTTCTCTTTCTCACCAATCCGCAACAATATCTCAGTAATAAACAAGGTATTGTCCGTGCAATTATTTGCAACAAAATGGAATTGGGCGAACCCGATGCGTCGGGACGAAGACGCCCTGTCAAAATTCCCGATTCGGCGTTTGAATTACCGACAGATTGTGTTATTGTTGCTGCCGGAGCGTTAGCCAATCCGTTGCTCACAAAAAATACTCCCGGATTGGAACTCAACCAACGCGGTTACATAACCGCCAACCCCAATGGACGTACCAGTCGTTCACGTGTTTGGGCAGGCGGAGATATTGTTACCGGTTCCGCCACCGTCATTCTCGCAATGGGTGCAGGACGTACCGCCGCTAAAGATATGAATACTTTTCTGCAACATCATGACAGTTCCTGGTAATAAATAATGTAAGTATTCAGTAACAATTTTATTTGTACATTTCATACGGTCATTTGATTGATGTTTTGTAATATATCGGTGTTTTCTTAATTATTTTGAATTTTTCTTTGGACATCTCATTTTTTACCTAATGGGAATTTCTAAAAACTCAAGATTTACCGAGAGTTAACGGCGTGGGCTTGCTCCGCCCTGTTGAATTTTAGGCACAAAGTGCGGGGTAAATCCCGCCGTTAACTTGGTTATTAGAAATTCCCTAAACTTTTTTGGAATGTGATTTCCATCTGGAAACAGAAATTTTTTTGGGGGGGATTGACATATTTTAATCTCTCATCTAATATAGGTCGATAATTGATTTTGAGTCTTTAATTAATTTTAATTTCAACATTTGGAGATCAAATTACGTTTTGAAAAATAAATTGCCCGAATTTTGGTTCGGGTGTTAAAAAAATCGAGTACGTCAACTATTGTAAAATCGCTTAGGCGAACTGTAATTTTCTACATTACGACCGGATTTTTCGGGTAGAAAATTATTGTGAAATCTCAGAGTTACGTGGCTCCCGATAAGGGAGCGTCGCGTGAGATTTCACTGGTATAATTCAGCGTTACATTTTAATATGTAATACACCACTTTCGTAGGTGGGAATGAACCTGTTTTTACAATCGTGTCGCTCCTAATCTAAGAGCGATATTCTGTTGCCGTTTCTCGGCGTTACGTTTTTCCTGCTTTGTAACAAACAGATTATATGTTACGTAATCTGTTCAATTTCAACACCTTTATTATAAAGGAGCCAAACCCATGAAGATTAGAATTTTTCGCGGTTTCACGTTGGTCGAATTATTGGTAGTGATTGCGATTATCGGTGTGTTAATTGCATTATTGTTACCTGCCGTTCAAGCAGCAAGAGAAGCCGCAAGACGAATGACGTGTACCAACCATCTCAAACAACTTGGTGTTGGTGTTCACAATTTCCACGATACCCGAAACGGTTTACCGCCAGTTACTATTTACAGTGATAATACTAATTGCCGTGTTTCGTTTTGGGGGATGATTTATCCCTTTATCGAACAACAATCTCTTTGGGATGAGTTGGTACAGTACGGTCTTCAAAACCCAGTGATGAACGATTGGTGGCGCGGTACCGCTTTGGGAGGTTATGCGTCCGGTAACCA
>JAITIZ010000459.1 GCA_031279215.1 Planctomycetaceae bacterium | reverse complement strand
CGGATATTCATTATCACGTAGTGGATTTGCCGACATACGATGTCGATCATTTGCGTGGCGGACCGGAATTACGAACCGCCATTGGTATTTTGAAAAATATGACCGAAGGCAATGAAGACGATTTTGCTAAAGCGATGTTGCCTATTGCGGAAATTGATGATGATCAGCAGCAACTTATTATAACCAAAGATATTCTTGAATTTGTTGCGAAGGCTTTCACCGCTCACCATAAGCGGTTGGAAGCCCAAATGGTTCATAAAGTATTAACCCCTATTTTTAACGAAAGGACAGAAAATATGACAACAACTATTTTTGATGAAATCAGAGCCCAAGGTGAAGCAAGAGGTGAGGCAAGAGGTGAAGCCAAAGGTGAAATAAAAGGCAGTCAAAATATTGTTTTGGCGGTATTGCGTAAAAAGTTTAAGAAAATTCCGAAACAGATTGAAACGAAAATTCGTAAAATGTCCGATCCGATTGCTTTAGAGTCTTTAATCTATGATGTTCTCGAAAGTAAAACTTTAGATGAGTTCGAAAATGTTTTAATGTAAAAATCACAATATTATGACAATAACGACACGTTTTCCGGTTTTGTGTTGTATTTTATTCTTTTTCCTGTTATCGGGTCATTGGCTTTCGGCGCAGGAAGATGAGCAATGGGCGAAAATGCTTCAAGGGTTCAAAGACTCGGATCGAAAATATTTCGATACGGCATTGGAATATCTTGATTGGATGAAAACCAGTCCGCTTTGTCCGTTATCACTGAAAAAGCAGATTGATTACCAAATTGCTCTTGTTCATCTTGATGCGGTGGAATCGGGAAACACCTTTCTGCCGCGCGACGAACATATTAAAAAATGTCGAGATTCATTGGAAAAATTCATCAAAGAAAATCCGCAAAATGATTTGATGTTTGATGCGCAATCAACGCTTGGTCGTCTTTTTATGGAGGAAGGTCGTATGACAATGTTATATGCGGCCCACGAAACAACCAAAGACGCTGAACGGGAACAATATCGTCTCAAAGCCCGTGACAGTTTCAAAAAGGCATTACCGTATTTTGAAACAGCAGATAAGTTGGCAACAGAGCAGGCAAAAAAATTACAAAATATGCAAAAAGCCAATCCGGTAACAGTTAAAGAGGATGTATTGTTTGCTGCTTATGGACGTTTTCTTGCGGGAAAAATTCTGATCAATTTGACAAAATCTGATATTGCCAAAACTTACCCCGACAACAGTAAAGAATTTAAAGACGGATTAACCGAAGCGGCTAAAGCGTTTTCTGCATTGGCATCGAAATATGTTGAATATACAGCGGGATTTGAAGCCAAACTCTATGCAGCGAAAGCCTATAAAGATTTAAACGATTTTAAAACAACACGAGGATTGCTTGGTGAATTGAACACGTTGCAGGGCGATGAATTTCTGAAGATACGAAATGAATCTCTCACAATGGCTCTTGAAATGAATCTGATTGAAAAAAAACCGGAGAATTTTCTTGATTCAATAAACCGAGTTCGTGCCTGGAACGAAAATGTTCCCGCCTCATCGAAAATCTCAAAAGAAGGTCAACAAATTTTTATACTTGCGGCTAAAAATTTTATTGCTTATGCGGAAACAGTGAAATCGAATAAATCAGAATATGATAAAGCGATTCGGGATGCGGGAGTTTTTTTGAGACAAGTTCGCCAGACTTATCCTTCGTTTGCGAAGGAAGCACGGGAACTTTTACAAAAAATAGGCGCCGTTAAAATCGACAAGGGGAAACCGGAAAATTTTGAACAAGCCAAAGAATATGCGGAAGACGACTGGCGGGAATTTACAATTGCTTACTCTGAATATCAGGAGACTCAGGGAACCAATAAAGAGAAATTGAAAAAGAATATTGATGAAATTGCCAATCGTTGTATCACGTCCATCAATTTGGCAATCAATATGCGTGAAGAAGGAACTCCCATGACCGAAATTAACACATTACGTTTTAATCTTATTCGGATTTATTGGTCGTTGGGCAAAACTCTGGAAGCGGCGATTCTTGCTGATTATCTTGCGCAACATTATTCCGATGCGCCGGATGCGGACAAAACGGCGATTATGGCGGTTCGGCTTTACCGGCAGGTGTTTGTGGAAGACAAACTCGCAGGTCATGATTCTTCCGTTATTGCGGAACGGTTGGATAAACTCTGTGCCTTTATTATGTTACGTTGGGAAGGGCAGGAAGTTACCGGCGAAGTTCAGTTGCTTCGGATTGAAACGGCAATTGACAACGGTCATATCGAAGAAGCCCAAAAACTTCTTGCCGAAACAATTGAAGGAACTCCGCAACGTGTTTCGGCAGAGCTTAAAATTGGACAGTCTTTGTGGAACCGTTACGTAACTCTTTCCAAATTACCCGAAGACTCCAATGAAAAACCGCAAAAAAACGATCTTGATGTTTTATTTTCTGACGCGCGAAAACAGTTGGAGCATGGTTTGACCGGAAAAGTTAAACTAATTCAAGAAGATAAAATCAAAATTGACAATTCATCTGTTCAATCTGCTTTGGCATTAGCGCAAATTTGCCTTAATACGAATGAATCCGAGAAAACGATTTATTGGTTGACCAATCCGCAAGCGGGACCTTTGGCGTTGGTTGCCAATCCTCCCGCAACCGTTGATGTAACTCTGATCAAGAATTTACAATTGAGCGCAACAATGCTTCTTCTTCGTGCTTACGTTGGATCGGAGCAACTCGACAAAGCAGAAGAAACAATGAAACAACTCGAAACAACCATCAAAGAGCAAGCCGCCGAAACCGGAACCGGGACCGGAACAGAAGAACAAAAATTGACCCAGATTTACATTTCTCTTGGGCGTCAACTCGAAAACCGGCTTAAAGAATTAAACGAATCCGGTGAAACCGATCAAGCGGATAAAGTTGCTCAGGGATTTGAGATGTTTCTCAAACGTATTAAGAATCGCGGTGAAACCAATACATTCCAATCGCTTTACTGGGTTGCGGACACGTTTTATCGTCTTGGCAGTGGTATGTCAACGGATAAAACTGTTTCCGACAAAGCTGCCGGATATTATAAATCGGCGGGAAGTACTTATGTTGATATTTTGAAACGTCTTGCTGATGAACCGGATTGGGCTCCTGAACGCGCCGAGGATACAATTAAGGTTCGTTTGGCAGAGTCATTGCGATGTGTTGCCCCCAACGAAAAAGATAAAGAACGACGCGAAAAAATCTTTAACTCCGCAATGAAATATGTTGCCGATTTACTTGAAGAATCAGAAAATCGTATTGATATTCAGATTGAGGCGGCGAAAACATTGGAGGCTTGGGGCAAGACGGATTTATCGAAGTTGGTTCGTGCTGTGGCAGGACGATTTCCTTCTGAGAAAATTTGGGGCTGGAACGGAATTATCAAACGAACTTCTGTCAATGTTGATCGTTTTGCGGAATTTTATTACGAAGCGTATTGGAGTAAATTCCGTTGTGTTATTGAAATTGCTAGAAATGAAAAAGACGCTCCGAAAAAAGAAAAACTGCTTGCTGATGCTAACCGTGATTTTGTTGCTTTAATTCAGTTGCGTCCTCAACTTGGCGGACAAGAATGGTTTGCTCGTTTTGATCAGGTGTACAAAAGTTTGGAACGCGCCAACGGAAAATCCAAACCAACCGGAATTAAAGAATTGTTCAAAATACTCAATGAAACACAAATTGCGGTTCAGGAAGTGGACAATATCAAAACTTCCCAAGAACCGGAAATAAGCAAAACCACCAACGAAAAAACAGAACCCCAAACCGTTGCGGAAACTCCCAAAAAATCTAAAAAACAAACCAAAACAACAGCAAAATCAAAAAAAGATTCTAATAATTTTAGTCTTTTTATTAGTATTGGAATTGTGGTGATATTGGTGCCGGTTGCTTTTTTTATTGCCTTCCGAAAGAAAAAACGGCGATAGTTGAATAAAATACGAAGTAATATATCAGTGAAATTTTTGTTTTTTGATTTTAACCCCGCTAGGGGTGTGAAATGCATAACCGGCGGTGAGAGGAACGCAGGCGTCTCGCCTGCACTGTTTTTTTACAAAAAACTCCTAAATATGCGGTCGAGACGACCGTGTTCCTTCTAACAATAAATTTTTACATTAGGTTTTTAGAAGTTCCCATAAGAGATTAAGGAAAGACCACGAAAATAGAACCAAAAAAATTATTCCACTGATATATTACAATACGAATAATTACGTTAATTCTGTGAAAAATAAAATTTCCGCTGAAATATTGCTAAAAAATGGAGTCAACATCATGTTTCTACCGATACCGAAATAGAATATACTCTTTTTTTTATTGGTAAAAATTTTTTGCCTTACAACAATGTTTCGTTTTTTCAATGGTTGAGGGTTATGAAAAACTTCTGTATTATTCCGATTATATGTTTTTTCCTTTTGGTTCTGACTTTTGAAATTGTGGTAGGTGAAGAGGTTTCCGCTCAACCGAGATTGGCGTCGGGTTCTCTTATTACGATTTCGCCGAACATTGATTACGATTCTGTTTATAATCGTGCGGATATGGTTGAAGTTCTTGCAACCTTACCCGATATTCCGCCGGAACTAGCGGACGATGTGCGTTTTAACAAAGACATTTGGGCAAAAGAAATTCGTTATCAACGCGATATCTGGTGTCTCCAATTTTCTTTCAAACCACTTCGGATTATCAATGTCGATATTCCAAACAAGGAAGGTTTCTTTGATAAAAAAGCCGTTTGGTATTTAGTGTATAATGTTAAAAATGTAGGTCCGGCACAATTAGACAAAATTACAAAAGAACGAACCGTCATAACCGATGACGGTGAGAAAAAATTAACAAAAGTCGAATTTGAAAATACTAATTTCGGCGGTTCCATTAGTTCTAACGTCGAAACCAAACTGGAGACACCGATTTTCCATGATACTGTTGTTGTTTCGGATGTTGCCGGTACTTCCGTGCCGCAAACACATGATCGAGAACTTGTTCTTCGCAATACTCCCGGAATATTTGAACCGCAACCCGGTAAAGATGAACCAATTCAATTTGTCCCGCTATTCCTTCTGACAACAGACAACCTTGTTCAGGAAACGATTGCCAACAATCATCAGGAAACCGGTCGTGTGGAAACTCAAAAAGAAACAATTGCCGTCTCCTACATTGACCAAATTATTCCGCTGGCGATTCCGGCAATTATGAAGCGTGAAGGGATGAAAGCGCGTCCCGAAACAACCGTCAGTATCACTCGTAAACCAATTGCTTCCGGTCATGATCTTTGGGGGGTTGCGCTTTGGACGGATATTGACCCCAAAATTCATCGTTTTTCGATTTATGTCAGCGGTCTGACCAATGCGTATCAATGGGCTGACAAAGGAGTTAACACCGGTAAACCAGGTGAAGGACGAACAATGAAACGGAAAGTTCTCAAAACAAATTGGTGGAGAATCGGCGACCAATACAAACTCAACGACTCGCAAATTCAATACGGTTATCCGGGGGAGATTGACTTTGAATGGATTTTCCTGTAAAATTCAACCCTTAAAATCTAATAAGCGAAAATAGGAAAATCGCTTTGGAAACAGTTTTATCAGGTTCAAACACGATTTGACCGGATTTTGACCCTAAAGTTGTTGAACTTAACTTGGGTGTTATGGCAACGGAAACCGTGTTGATTTGTTACCGTGTTGTGAATCTGAAATCTAAACATCACCAGTATTAAACAACAAAAACAGAGGTGTATTATGGCACATAAAAAAGGTCAAGGTTCAAGCCGCAATGGTCGGGATTCCAATGGTCAACGGCGCGGAGTTAAAAAATTCAGCGGCGAAACAGTAAAAGCCGGTAACATTATTGTCCGGCAAGTCGGTACAAAATTTCACGCAGGAAAAGGTGTTGGAATTGGTAACGATTATACTCTTTTTGCGTTAACGGAAGGTTATGTCCAATTTGACCGCGGCGGTCGGCGGGTCAGTGTTATTGGTTGATTGTGATCTCCCTGAATACAAACAATTCTGAAATAGGAATCATATATCATGAAATCTTATCGCGAAATTTTGACGCTGAACATTGCAAAACGAATGGAATTTGTCAATATCACATCGCAGGTTGCTGCTGCTGTGAATAAAAGCGGTATTCAGGAAGGTCTTGTTTTGATCAACGCAATGCATATTACGGCGTCGGTTTTTATCAATGACGATGAACCGGGACTCCATCAGGATTACAAAACCTGGTTGGAACAGCTTGCGCCATTCGATCCGTCCCCCGCACGTTACGCCCATAACCAAACCGGTGAAGATAACGGCGATGCCCATCATAAACGTCAAATTATGGGGCGTGAAGTTGTGGTTGCGCTGACCGAAGGAAAACTTGATTTCGGTCCTTGGGAACAAATTTTTTACGGCGAATTTGACGGACGCCGCCCAAAACGAATTATGATTAAAATTATCGGCGAATAATTTTTTAAGTTTAAAAAGGTCTTCGCCCTGAAAGGACAGAATAATAGTTGAGAGTGGAAAGTTGAGAGTGGATAGTGCCGCAAGCGGATTACTACCAAAACGGTAATCATTCCGCATGCGACACTCTC
>JAITIZ010000452.1 GCA_031279215.1 Planctomycetaceae bacterium | reverse complement strand
GGGGTATTGACATATTTTAATCTCTCACGTAATATACGTCGATAATTAATTTTGCGTCTTTTTAAATTCAACATTTGGAGAACAAATTACGTTTTGAAAAATAAATCGCCCGAATTTTTATTCGGGTGTTAAAAAATCGAGTACGTCAACAATTTTATGATCGCTTAGGCGAACTGTAATTTTCTACCAACCAACCGGATTTTCCGTGTAGAAATTTACTTTGGTGTTATAATGTTACGTGTCTCCCGCTAGGGGAGCGTCGCGTATAACACCATGGGTGTAATTCAGTATTATATTTTTAAATATGTAATACACCACTTTGGTTGGTGGGAATGAACCTATTCATAAAATCGTGTCGCTCCTAATCTAAGAGCGATATTCTGTTGCCGTTTCTCGGCGTTACGTTTTTCCCACTTTTTAGCAAAAGCAGATTATTTGTTATGTAATCTGTTTAAATTTTCACTTCTTCCGTTTAAGGAGAAAAAACAATGAAAGTTCGTTTATTTTTTGGATTTACTTTGGTAGAATTATTAGTAGTGATTGCGATTATCGGTGTGTTGATTGCTTTACTGTTACCGGCAGTCCAGGCGGCAAGAGAAGCAGCAAGACGGATGCAATGTACAAATCACATGAAACAAATAGGAATTGCCTGCCACAACCATCACGACACTTATGATTTTCTCCCGCCAGTCTGTTTTCAGAAATTTCCCAACTGTAACATATCTGATCATGCTGGACTCAATGTCTATACGCGATCAGGATTTCGTATTCCACTTATGCCATTTATGGAACAAGCTGCGGTTTTCGATGCTATTTCCCAACTGGCTTCAGTTCATACTAGTATTGATGTATATCGTGAATATAATGGAACGGTACTAAATCCTTGGTGTGTTAAAATAGCAACTCTGATTTGCCCTTCAGATTCTGTCGGTAACGCCAATAATAGCCTTATTGGAAGTTCAAATTATTACGCTAATCGAGGTGATTTATATGTTCAATTCGATTTTCCATCAAATACAACCGAAGCGGCATTCGCTGCTCGCGGACCTTTTACCAGAGATGGTGCCCCTTTCTCTGTTATCACAGATGGAACGAGTAACACCTTACTGCTAATGGAAGTTTCCTGCGGTATTGGTAATTCCGATCAAGTTCGTTCCGGTTTTGTTCTTTCTGGAGCCAGTAGTCAGTTCACCCGAAATTATAATATGAATCCCAATGCTTGTTACAATCTCAAAAGGGGGGCAACACTTAATGTAGCAACTATCAACTTGGCACCTAACGAATATATCGGTGGTGGAACACCTCCCGAAGAACCCAATTCACTACCAGGATTGCGTTGGCATGATGGTCGTTCACTTTTTTCGCAATGTTTTTCGATTCTACCGCCTAATTCACCGAGGTGTGCCACTAATGGAGCGGATATTCGTACTTATTCATTGATTTCTGCGGGAAGTTATCATCCTGGCGGTGCCAATGTTACGCTTGTTGATGGTTCCTGCCGATTTGTTTCGGAAACCGTTGATTGGGGAACTACGGGTGTTAGTGCCAAAGATGCCGGATTAACCGGAGGTGCGGACAGTTATCAGTACAGGGGATACTCTATTTATGGTATTTGGGGAGCCATGGGGTCTGTCGGTGCCGGTGAAAGTTCTACTTTTTAAAATATTTTTATTCAAGTTATGTTCTAAATAATCTAATATGAGATTAAGTGTAAATCGAATGTTTTACACTTAATCTCCTTGCAACCGCATTTTTATGAGATATTATCGTTTACTAATATTTTTGTGTTTTCTTTCCGTTCTTATTTTCTTTGGTTGTAAGCAACCGGTTTACGTTCCAACCGAAATGGTTGAAGGAACAGTTACACTTGACGGTGTTCCTGTTTCTGATGCCGAAATTACCTTTTATCCAATTCAATTGGGTGTTGGTACCTCGGCAATGGGACGAACAGACTCTAACGGTACTTATCATTTATCGTCAATAAAAGGAGAACCGGAAAAAGGAACAATTGCTGCTGATTACAACATTACAGTGTCAAAATATATTACAAAAGAAATTGAAAAACCTTATTTTGATCCGAAACAAGATGCTGTTATCAAATTTGAAAGTAAAGAAATGATTCCGCTTGCCTATACTGATGTCGAAACATCTCCCTTGACGGCAACTGTTGCCAAAGGAAAAAATGTTATTGATTTGAAATTAGATTCCAATGTGATTTTCAAAAAGAAATAATATCGAAAATTAGTAACGGAATATTTCACCGGAATATTTGAATCCGGAATTTAAGGGAACATTAAGGACACTGGGGACAATTAGGGACACAGGTTTGGGGGTAATTGTCTATTTTATCAAACAGATGGTGAATGCCGGGGAAATTTTCGTAAAAATGAAAGATTCCTATTGACTTCCAAATTTTTTTCGTGTAAACTTCGCCCCTTATTGGATTGTGAACATATTTTTATCGTGTTATTTTGTGGACCAATGGTTTGCGGTTATTTCAAAGAAACCTCGTAAATAAGGAAGCATGACAATGAAAAACTTTGTAGAAAATCTTTTGATTTCAGTAAAAATTATGCTGAAAAATTTGGCGAAATGCCAAATGTTAAACAGGGTAAACCAGGGGGGGGGGGCAATCTGTAGTGGAAAGTTAATAACGGATAGCGGAGACTATTCACGTTCTAAACTCTTTCCTGTAAACTTCTTACAACTTCTCCGCTCTTCACAGTTCGGCTTTACATTGGTCGAACTTCTTGTGGTTATTGCGATTATCGGAATGTTAATCACTCTCCTGTTACCGGCAATACAAGCGGTTCGTGAGGCAACAGAAACAACAAAATATTCACAATATACCAACCACACCAAACAACTGTCCGTAACAGTACACCATTGGCACAGCGTACACTATCGGCTTCCACAAACAATTAAGACAGACAAAACAGAAAAAAATTGCCAATTTTACAAAACAAATACTCCTGAAATCTGTTTGACCCGGAAACCGTCTGGACAACACCGGTATTGGAAGCATACATTGCCAATTTCTCCTTACATGGAACAACAGGCAATTTACCAAAATCATGTCAATCAAATCAGTTCACTTGCGTCCTATTCGGGTGTTGTAAACTTCAAAAATCCAATGTTTCAGTGTCTTTCCAATCCTAACCCCAATAAGGATAACCGATTTTTGAATTACGTCGAATGCAGCGGTGATTGGATATCACAACATGATACAGAGGATCATGGCGATGTTTGCGGTATTTTTCGTAATATTTCTCACAGTATTTTTCGAAAAGGGCAAGTTTTACCGGAATTACAGGACAATGAAATAGTTGACTCGATATTCACGTCAACATCTAAAACCACAGGAGAGTTTTATCGTTCCCAAACCCCAAACGAAAAACGTTTAGGTATATTTCAAAAAGAAATAAATTTTAATGTTCTTTGGGCACCGAACACCAGCGGTTACAAAGGTCTTGATTTAACACAGCTTGATTTTTCGGCAATGTTTGCATTACCAACACCGAATTCGCCGTTGTTCATAACTCCGTCATTTCAAGCAACTTTTTTCAACCCCAAAATCAAGAACTATTTGTCCAATAAGACATTGTACAAAACCGGTTGTGATTTCCGTTGGATTCAACAGATTGTCCCGAACAAATGGATGTTGAATTTAACAGTTGCCGTACAATACAGCGGCGATTTTAAGATCAAAGGAAGTAAAGCATTTAAAGCATTACGATTTCCTGCTCATATTGCGTCCATTTGGAATTGCAATCCGAGCCTCAAAGTGATTTTAGGTGTGATTTATTTGGATCAAGATGATTATAACTGGCTTCCAATGGCAGGAGTGATTTGGACACCACACGAAGATATCAATATTGAGTTGGTGGTTCCACGCATGCGGATTGCGAAACGAGTTCGTTGGTTCGGTTCGGCGGCGGGCAATGATTCGGATTGGATATACAGCGCACTGGAATTAGGCGGAGGTTCATGGGATTACGAATATCAGAATGTCTCCGACAATCTTGATTATCGTGACCTGAAATTACTGCTGGGAATGGAACGGCGTTGCGCATCCGGTTTCACATTTGGTTTTGAGTTCGGATATATGTTTGAACGAAAATATGAATTAGACCGTTCCGGTTACAGTACCTATCCGGCAGACTGCGTTTTTCTCAGAATACGAACTTCATTTTAAAATTCCAGTAATATATCAGTAGAATTTTTTCGTAACTGTCTATTTTGACATTTTCGTTTTAATTTTTTTGACACGAAACACACGAAATTACACGAAAAACACAAAAGGTTTTTTTAGATAATTTTCGTGTGTTTTGTGATCTCAAAAAAACAAAAATTCCACTGATATATTACAAATTCTGTTGATCCGGTTTTCCCATTTCTGTCCGTAAACAGGGTGGCAACAAACAATTACCAACGTTAAACGAGCAGGAATAAACACTTGTCCGAAGCCAAAAGACTACTGTCCGAAGCCAAAAGACTACTGTCCGAAGCCAAAAGACTGTTGTCCGAAGCCAAAAGACTGTTGTCCGAAGCCAAAAGACTGCTGTCCGAAGCCAAAAGACTGCTGTCCGAAGCCAAAAGACTGTTGTCCGAAGCCAAAAGACTGTTGTCCGAAGCCAAAAGACTGTTGTCCGAAAGTTAAAGACTGTTGTCCGAAAGCTAAAAGATTGGTCATTGTCTATTTTGGTCCGCAGATTTACGCAGATTTACGCAGATTTTAGTCCGCAGATTGCGCAGATTTTAGTCCACAGATTTTCGCAGATATTCGATCTTCGCGGATTTTCAAAGATTCTTTTTTGAGAATACGAAATAACGACACAAACAAAGGAAAAATAGACAAAAAAGATAGAAAATTAGTAATATATCAGTGGAATTATTGTTTAAGGTAACTTCTAAAAACTAATATTAGGAGGAACGCAGGCGTCTCGCCTGCCCTGTTTTTTTACAAAAAACACCTAAACATGCGGTCGAGACGACCGCGTTCCTTCTAACAATAAATTTTTACATTAGGTTTTTAGAAGTTCCCTTCGGTTCAATAGGATCCGGCATTTGTGTTGGGTCGGCAGGAACAACAGAAATTAGATTGTTGACTTGTTTTACGGCCGGATCAGTAAGAAGAATGTTGCCGGCAGTAATTTTGTGTGTTTTGTCGGGGACAACACCACGAACTGATACTACTCCATTTCGAAAAGATATTTGAACCGGTGAAAGAAAATGAATCGAAGGATGACTTAGAAGTATTCCTTCGAGTTTTTGTTCAAAACGCCGGAGTGCTTCAATTTGATTTCGGGTTGCGGTTTGACGATCAACCGGAAATGTTTGAATATTTGTTTCTGTTGTAGAAACTTGAGATTGTAGTGTTTGTTGCGGTGTTTGTTGGGATGTTTGTTGTGATGTTTGTTGGTTCTGCAACATTTCTCCGCCAACCATGACGGCATTTCCGTTAAAAAAATCATTTCCGCCGGAATCCGGTCGTGATCGTTGGTTCAAACTCGGTACCCCGGAATAGTTATTACGGTCAATGTCGCGGAACCAACGAGAACCGGTTGAAGAACGAATCGGCCGCTCTTCCGGTAACTCCGGTAACACTGCCGTATTCATAACCCCTGAACGTTCAAAAAAATTTGGTAAACGACGAACCGGTTGTGTTGAGGAATTTGTACTCGTGTCCGCCGAAACAACAGTGTTTGCCGAAACAACAGTGTTTGCCGAAACAATACGTTTGTTCGTTTTTTCTGCCGATGGAACTTCCGGCAAATGTTGTGATTGTTGTGATTGTTGTGATTGTTGTGATTGTTGTTCCGGTATTGGGCGAAAACGAAAATTGGGGGCATTGGGTTCAAAGGTAAGCCACGGATTGAACCGCCCCATTTTAAAATCATTGTAAAAACGAGGATGGTCAAACTCAATCATATCAGGAATCTCATCAATACGAACCTTTCCAAGACGAGTTTGTACTTTTGTATGAAGAAATCCCCATTCGGTCGGCTGTTCCAATTCCGTATTTTGAGCAACCCCAACAACGGATATCACAAGAAAAAAAATAATCGTATAAAAATAAAATCGCAACATTTTTCTACTCTCTGTTTTGCAGTACAGGATTCACCACGAAAAGGCGGGCTATTTTTTTTGACCGGAACTAACACTGTTCGGCTCCGAAGTGTTCCCCCAATACAACGGATACGGCGCATAATAGTAACGCCAACGCGGACGAATTGATTCAAAATAAAAAAACGAAGGATCAGGAACAATTGTTGCCGGATATTGCGGGCTGTTTGAAGAAACTCCGGCATAATAAACGTTAATAAGCCGTGTTTCCGCGGTTCGGATTTCACGAATAACATTGCCTTTTCGTTCAAATTCGCGGGTTGTTTTTTGCAAGACGCCGCCGGGAACATGCCGTGAACAAGACATTTCGGTAATCGTTGTTACATTGCTGCTTTTTTGTGTTGTTCTCAAACGGTAAGTTCCGAGCTTGCTCTTACGAATATGAAACGCAGAAGATTCTAATACTTCGGTAATCGTCATATCCAAAATCCGTTCTTCCGGTTCTTTGTCTGTCGGAATACTTCGCAGAACATTTTCCGAACGCAAAACATAAGGATAAAGTTGAGTTGAATACCAAATAGTTGTTTTCCGTTTTCCGGATGGCGTGGTTTGTTCATAAATCCGAACTTCGCAAGGAATTACCAGACGATCAATAATCAATTTTGTCGGAGCAGCATTTCGGATTTGCACCCCATCCTGAATTGGTTGCTGAAAAAAATCAAAACGCCGAATAATAGGAGCATTTTCGGATCGTTTCCCGTCAATACTGGTTGTCAAAACGTCTTGAAGTGTTACACCGTCAGAATCAACCGATTGAAGAGTTGTTTTAATTTCCCGCACGTCAGCGGTACGATATTCTTCACGGTTTGTCCAAGTTGTTTTTTGCAAACAAACCCACGATTGCGGCGAAAAACGCCCCCAAGGATGTTCCAATGCGGTTAAAACCGGACTAGTTACGGGTTGAGTTACCGTAGCGGTTGCGGATTGGGTTACCGTAGCGGTTGCGGGTTGAGTTGCCGGAGCGGTTGCGGGTTGAGTTGCCGGAGCGGTTGCGGGTTGGGTTGCCGGAGCGGTTGCGGGTTGAGTTGCCGGAGCGGTTGCGGGTTGGGTTGGTGTTTGTCTGGAAACCGTTTGTCCATAGATCGATAGTGAGGTTTCGCAAAATACGAAAGACAATAACATAATTCCACAAATAAAATTAAATACATTTTTTAAAATCATAAACCGCATTTTACACTCAAATAATCACTTTGTGAAGATAAAAAATGTGAATTTGGGAAAAATATGTTCAATTTGTCGTTTATGTTCTGCTTTTTGTTTTTTCAGTTACGGAACAATAACTGTTGAATAGCTGCTTCTTTCAACTGGAGTATTATCGGCAACTGGAGTATTATCGGGGATATTACCATATTGGCTTTTCCATTTTGTTGCGGCGGGTTGGGGGGAAGGCGGAGCGGATTGAATCACCGTATTTGTTGCGGTGATTGCCGAGGGTGCCAGCGAAATCGGAGTTCCGACTTTTGCCGTAACTGTCTCATACGAAACAACTTCTTTTCGATGTAAATAAGGAAGTGCAGATGTTTCCTCGTCCGTTTGGCAATATGTCCGAATAACTTTTCCCGTTCTTGGGTGAACAACTTTAACCAGCGTTTCGGTTTTGGTTTGAATGGGCGAAAATGTCCAATAATACTTAATTTTGGGTTTTAGAACAGAAATCGTCTTGACCGCAACAGGAATTGCTCCGGGCGTACCGGATGGAACAACATTGGCGGCGGTTGCCGAAATTCCACGAACACCATCAAGACATTCTTCTTTAGACGGAGTACCCGGTAAAACATACATAATTTCTGTTCCTGGGGGAAGTTGCGGTAAATTGGTGTTTGTAATTACCGGCTGGGTTGCAGGATATCCAACGGAACCAATTGGTCCTGCCGGAACAGTAATTGTCGGAACGGTTGCTTGCGGAACCAGAGTTGCTTGGGTATGCGGGGTTGCCTGAACCGGAATTACTTGATTGGTTGTTTGGTTGATTGGTTGATTGGTTGTCTGACCGGTTGTTTGCTGAGCCGGTAACGGCGCCCCAAAATTGATTGGCGGTTGCGGAGGTTGAGACAGAGTAACTCCGCCCATACCAGGAAAATAGGAAGGCGTGTAACTCGTTTCTTCATTAGCACCGCCCCAAAAACAATCAAAAACTCCCCCAAAAACAGGACAAATAACCAACATTCCCCCCAAAAATCCAATAATGATCAAATTCAAATATTTTATATCATTCATCACAAAAACTCCCCCAAAAATTACAAAATTATCGGAATGAACTGCATTTAATTAACCAAGTCCAAGTTTATATCCCCAATATATCCCCAAAAATTCTATATGGGAACTTCTAAAAACCTAATGTAAAAATTTATTGTTAGAAGGAACGCGGTCGTCTCGACCGCATTTTTAGGCGTTTTTTGTAAAAAAACAGGGCAGGCGAGACGCCTGCGTTCCT
>JAITIZ010000449.1 GCA_031279215.1 Planctomycetaceae bacterium | reverse complement strand
CGAACATTCTCGTCCAAAAGTTGAATAATTGCGGCATGATGTTCGTTGTGGGGCATGAACGTGTTTGGTATTTCAATATTTTGGAAGAAAAATTGGAAAGAGGAATTTACCTCATTATTTACCCAATTTCAATTCCGCTAACAACAATAATAAGACGAATGAGAAGTGTTTTTTTCCAAAAATAAAAATTGGGGGGTATTGATACAGTAGAACACTACCAACATCGTAAATATTTCAGTGGAATATTTCAGTGGAATAATTTTTTGGTAATATTTCAGTGGAATTTCCTTAAATCTTTTATATTTTGTTATTTCAAACTATAGATATTGAACTTTTTAGAGAGGCTACTGAATAGATATGTAGATACGTTTTTTTTGAATCAGGTTGACAAAAGATTTATTTTCACTATCTTTTGAAGAACTTTATAAAAAATTCGACGTCCCAACCCATCAAAAATAAAATAATAACAAAAAGATGAAGTTGTTTACGTAGAATTTTTTGAGAAAATGTTTGTTATTCATGTTAAATTTAGCCAACAACCACGAGGTTCACGATGACTAAATATGTTATTCCGGCAGATTATAAACCTATTTTTAAGTTTCGGGAAGTTGAAACCGCTATCAAAGGAATCAAAGATGATTTCGAGCACGCTTTGTCCACACAATTAGGATTGCTGCGCGTAACCGCCCCCATGTTTCTCGATCCAACAACAGGTCTGAACGATAACTTGAACGGTGTTGAAAAACCGGTAAAATTTTACGCAACTGATGTTCAAAAGGAAGTTGAAATTGTTCAATCGCTTGCTAAATGGAAACGTTATGCTCTTTACAAATATGGTTTTCGCCCCGGCGAAGGGCTTTACACTGATATGAATGCCCTGCGGCCCGATGAAACAATCTCACCAATTCATTCGTTTTATGTTGATCAGTGGGATTGGTGTAAAGTGATGAAACGCGACCAACGCAATCTTGAATTTCTCAAATTAACCGTTGAATCTATTTTCGGAGCAATTAAAGCAACCGAATACCGCGTTTGTTCTCAACACGCTCAAATCAAACCAATCTTGCCCGAAAAGATCACTTTCATCACAAGCGAAGAATTACAGAAAAAATATCCGAAACTAACACCCAAAGAACGTGAAACCAATATTTGTAGGGAAGCAGGAGCTATTTTTGTAATTGGTATTGGCGGGGAGCTGCCTGACGGAACAATTCACGATGGACGTGCACCGGATTATGACGATTGGTCAACTCCACGCGAAGGAGGAATCGGATTAAATGGCGACATCTTACTGTGGCACCCAAAACTAGAAACAGCATTAGAAGTTTCTTCGATGGGTATTCGGGTTGATGCCGAGACCTTGCGGCGGCAAGTCAAAATCAGACACTGTGAAGATCGATTAAAATTACTGTTTCATAAAAGTATTTTAAGCGGCGAACTCCCGCAAACTATCGGCGGCGGAATTGGACAATCACGACTTTGTCTGTTCATGCTCCGCGCTGTCCATATCGGCGAAGTTGCTTGCGGGTTGTGGTCTGACGAGATGGTCAAAGCATACGCCAATGCCGGAATAACATTACTGTAACTATTTCGGAATAGTCCATTGTACGTAAACAAACTTTTTTCGTCCGCAAATTTTCGGAGATTTTCGCAAATTTTCGCAGATTTTTAGAGATTCTTTTTTGAGAATACAAAATAGACTGTTACCTAAAAAGGTATAGGGATTATATTCAATTTTAAAAGTAATATATCAGTGGAATTTTCATTAAAAGATAAACTTAAGGTAGGCAACCGTAGGTGAAAGCCCTTTGGCGAAACATTGTCTACCTTTTGAATTATTGCTTTTTCGGTGTTTCACACAAAAATTCCACTGAGATATTACAAAGATTCTTTCCGTACAATATTTTATGAAAAACTTGAACAAGTATTTGAGCGAGTGATCCATGGCGATGTCTGACAATCAATATTTTCATCCAGAGACATTGAAACGAATATCACGTCTTGACTTACGGGCAAAACATGTTGTTGAGGGATTTTTGAGCGGAACTCATAAATCACGGCATTTCGGGAACTCCATTGAATTTCGGCAACACCGTCAATATGTTCCCGGTGATGATCCGCGAAGTGTGGATTGGAAGGTTTGGGCAAAACAAGATCGGCTCTACGTCAAACAATATGAAGTTGATACGAATATGCGTGTTACGTTATTGATTGACAAGTCGCGGAGTATGAAATTTGGCAGTCAGGCAATGAACAAATACGATTATGCTTGTACGATTGCCGTATCGCTGGCTTATTTGGCAATTCGTCAACTGGATGCGGTTGGTTGTATTATGTTTGATAAAGAGACTCAAAATATTTTACCGCCCAAGATGAAATGGTCGCAACTTGCCGCTATTACTAACCGGATGTTTCGTTCAACCCCCGATATAAAACCGGATGTACAGAAAACAGGAATATGGAAAAACGGAACGCAAAAGAATGAAACACAAAAAAATGGAACGCAAAAAAATGAAGATTCAGGATTGATGGAACTGAACGAATTACTTAGTGATATTAAAGGTTCGCAGCCGGATTTTCGGGAAGCGTTGCGGATAGCGGCGGAAACAGTTCGGGCTAACGGACTTATTGTACTGATTTCCGATTTATTGATACAACGAGAGGGATTGTTTCGCGGGCTGCATTATTTACGGAGTTACGGTCATGATGTTTTGGTGTTGCATATTATGGATGATATGGAGCTTGATTTTACGCTTGGCGGTCCGACACGGTTTGAAGGTCTTGAGCTTCCTGTTCAAATTCGTTGTGATCCGCGAATGTTGCGTCAGGGTTATCTTGACGCTTTGAACATTTACCTCGAAGAAGTAAAACAAGGTTGTACAAAATTACAATGTGATTACGCTTTATTCCGTACCGGCGCACCAATCGACGCCGCTTTGTCAACCTATTTGAGCCGCCGTAACACTCTTGTCCGTAACGGAAAATAACAAACTATTGAGGTTCGGAATAAATTCACATAAATCCGTACAACTAATAAACCAATGAAATTTCCGCTTTCACTCACACGCAGTATGACTTTTTATCTGTTGTGGAAAAAGTTATTTGGGGCATCTGCAAAATTTCCGCTTGTTTTGATGCTGGAGCCGTTACATGCTTGTAATTTACATTGCAGCGGTTGCGGGAGAATCCGTGAATATGCGGAAACCGTCCATAAACAACTCACACTGAAAGAATGTCTTGATTCTATTACAGAATGCGGTGCGCCGATTGTCAGTATTTGCGGCGGCGAACCGCTCATTTATTCGGAAATTATTGAACTTACCGATCAAACGTTACGGTTGGGAAAACATATTTATTTGTGTACAAATGGTCAACTGATGACGAATAAACTCGATGATTTTATTCAACTTGCACATAAAAACCGCCGAGTTAAAAAATTATTGTACTGGAATGTCCACCTTGACGGAATGAAAACAACTCACGATGCTATTGTTGAAAAATCAGGAGCTTTTGAAAAAGCTATTGAAGGAATTACCGCTGCCAAGCAGGCAGGGTTTTACGTTTACACCAATACAACACTGTACAAAAAAACAGAAATTGCCGAACTTGTTGAACTTGGTCAATTACTTAAGAGTATTGGTATTGACGGGATGATGATTGCGCCTGGTTATGGTTACGAGATTATTGATGATGACTCTTTTTTTCTGACTCGTGATGAAATTCACGGGAAATTTCGAGTGATTCGTAAGATGTTGGGTGCATTTCGAATAACAACAACACCGGTTTATTTTGATTTTTTGTGCGGTGAACGATATTTACCTTGTGCGGCGTGGGCGAATCCGACGCGAAATATTTTGGGTTGGAAATCGCCTTGTTATTTGATTACCGACAAACATTATCCGACATACCGTGAATGTTTAGAGCAGACCGATTGGTTACGAATAGGTCATGGCAATGATTTGCGTTGTGAACATTGTATGATGCATTGCGGTTATGAACCGGCGGCGGTTTTGTTTGGTAACCGGTTCCGCGATCTGATACGTCTGGTAAAATGGCAATTCCATTAAAAAATCCGTTGAAATATTATAATTTTTATTATTAATCTTATGGGCAAGAAAAATAAAAAAAATCAAGTTCCGTCCAATGAGCGAACTATTTCGGAAAATCGTAAGGCACGGCATGAATATCATATTCTGGAGAGTCTGGAATGCGGTATTGTGTTGGTTGGGAGCGAGGTTAAGAGTTTGCGTTCAGGTACTGTCGCGCTTTCGGAAGCGTATGGGCGTATCCGAAACAATGAGGTTTGGCTGGTTGGTTGCGATATTCCCGAATACGTCGAAGCAAACCGCTTTAACCACAAACCAAAACGGGATCGAAAATTATTAATGCACCGCCGTGAAATTGAACGTTTCGCAAAACGGGCTTACGAAAAAGGTTTGACCCTAGTTCCGCTCCGAATGTATTTCAAAGAAGGTAAGGCAAAAGTATTGCTGGGACTGTGCAAAGGTAAACAAGAATTCGATAAACGTGACGCCCAAAAGAAAGCCGAAACCGCAAAAGCATTACGGTTGTCAATGATGCGCCGACGTTAAATTTAAACTATTGTTGTAATTATACTCATTATACTTTAAAATTCGGTTTTATAAAAAACA
This sequence comes from Planctomycetaceae bacterium, assembly GCA_031279215.1. Lineage (GTDB taxonomy): Bacteria > Planctomycetota > Planctomycetia > Pirellulales > Thermoguttaceae > WRKP01. The sequence continues at coordinate 1,361 of JAITIZ010000449.1, read as the reverse complement.
GAATTTTTGTGACTTTTATTTAAAATCCTATAAACTCTGTTTATTCCGTCAAAAAACGAAAACCGAATTGTCAAATGTGATGAGTATATTTACATTTCACTAACTTTCCCCTTTGGAACCGCAACATCAACAAGCGGAAAATATTATGAAAACAAATTTTTCTCTGACAACATTTTTATTTATTTTTTGTTCACCGATATTCATAAATACTGTTTTTATGAATACGGTTGTTCACGCAGCAGAACAAAAACAGATTACGCTTTGGGAACAAGGAGCTCCCAATGCGTTGGGAACTGAAGAAAAAGACAAACCCCGTATAACAGTTTGGTTTCCAGACAAAAATAACGCAACGGATATGGCGGTTATTGTTTGTCCTGGCGGCGGTTATGCTGGATTGGCTTTGGATCATGAGGGAAAACAAATCGGCGAATGGTTCCATTCGTTTGGTGTAACAGCCGTAATTCTGGAATACCGTCATCGCGGCAAGGGTTATGGTCATCCGAATCCGTTGCTTGACGTTCAGCGTGCGATTCGGACGGTTCGGTTTCATGCCAACGATTGGGGAATTGATCCGGCAAAAATTGGGGTGATGGGATTTTCTGCCGGCGGACATCTCGCATCAACCGCCGGAACTCATTTCGATAACATTAAAGAACCCAACAGCGAAAAAATACCCAATGACGAAATTGACAAAATGAGTTGCCGACCGGATTTTATGATTCTCTGCTATCCGGTAATTCAATTTGCTACAAAATTCACACATATTGGTTCGCAAAATAATCTGATTGGTGCCAATGCTCCGAAAGAGCTTATTGATTATTATTCGAATGAAAAACATGTTACAGAAAAAACTCCGCCTACTTTTATTTTCTTTACGAATGAAGACACCGCAGTTCCGGCGGAAAACGGAATTGCATTTTACCTTGCTCTTCGCAAGCATAAGATTCCCGCAGAGTTACACATTTACCAAAAGGGAGCACACGGTCAAGGGTTGGCAAAAAACCGAACCGGAAACGAAATTTGGCCGGAACTCTGTAAAGCATGGCTTATCAATAATGGTTTTTTGAAAAAACAGGTAATTATTCCGTAACGATTTCATGACGATTTCGTTGATTTGAGTCCAGCCAAAGATTGGTATCTTATTCAATAGTATTTTTATTTTTCTATCCTAACCCCGCTAGAGGTTAAAGATTGAAAAACGGTAATATATCAGATCAGTGGAATTTTTTCGTAACTGTCTATTTTGACATTTTTGTTTTAATTTTTTTAACACGAAATACACGAAATTACACGAAAAACACGAAAGTTTTTTTTAGATAGTTTTCGTGTATTTCGTGATCTCAAAAAAACAAAAATTCCAC
>JAITIZ010000447.1 GCA_031279215.1 Planctomycetaceae bacterium | reverse complement strand
AAATTTTTACATTAGGTAACTTCTAAAAACTAATATTAGAGAGGAACGCAGGCGTCTCGCCTGCACTTTTTATAGGCAATGTGCAGTCGAGACGACTGCGTTCCTGATGTTTTTAGAAGTTCCCTTTAAACTAAACTCGCCCTGAAAGGGCAACGTACTGTAGTGGATAGTGGATAGTTGATAGTTGTCGCAAGCGGATTACTACCAAACGGCAATGACACTATCCACTATCAACTCTCCACTCTCAGCTATCAATAATCTCGTCCCTGCGGGACTAAGAAAACATAAGAGATTAACGAAATGCCGCGAAAATAGAACCAAAAAAATGATTCCACTGATAGATTACATATTTTGTTATTTCGTCTGTTTCGTACTTTCAAAAAATAATCTGTGCAAATCTGGGGACGAAAATAGATAATTACCGGAACATCCGCTCAAGCGGTGAACCGGACGCAATACGGTAAAGTATTTCGGTATTCAATGTTTTGGGATCGATTGTTCCTTCCGGTATTGTGGGGCAATTTCTGTTGTATGGACAAATATTCACACAAATATCGCAACCAAAAAAATGTTGACCCAATTTTTCTCGAATTTCCGTTGGGATTTCGCCGCAATGTTCAATTGTCCAGTAATTCAGGCAACGCCGAGCATCAAGAACAAACGGCCGCACCAACGCCCCAGTCGGGCATGAAGTCAAACAACATCGGCAACGATTACACAAAATTACCGGCATTGTCTCCGACTTAGAATTGACAGAATTAAAATCAGTAACACCAGAATTGATTGAATTGGAGTTAACGGTATTCGTGTTCGTATCTTTTTCCGGTTGTAAATATTCTGTTGAGAGAAATGCCGCCAGAAAAATTTTTGAACCATATTTCGGGTTGATCAACAAGGTATTGTAACCGATTTGTCCCAGACCAGCCTCCACTGCAAATTGTTTTTCGAGAATCGGAGCCGTGTCAACAACTCCGCGACATTGACCATTCGGAAAAAGTTTACGGTGTTTGACGGCAAGTTTCCGAAGCCGTTGCCGAATCCAATCATGGTAATCAATTCCACGAGCGTATTCCGCAATACCTTTAAGTTGTTGGACAGAATGCTCTTCGCTGCCAAGAACTGTTGCAAACGAAACACCAAGCATCAGAATGGAACGGACTCCCCGTAACACAAAATCAGGATGTTTTCGGGCAAAACGTTTTTCCGCAAGATGATTCATCCCGGCATGTTGTCCCGCTTCAATCCAATGTTCAAAAGCCTCAAACGTTTTGGGCCGCTCCGCCGGCGCAACACCACAGAATTCAAAACCAAGTTCCAATGCCGATGATTTTAACTCGTCAGTCGCGTTCATGATTCGATGAGCGAATAATTCCTGTTGTTTCAAGAAATGTCAATGTTGATTCCAATGGATGATCCGTAAAACAAACAATCGGCTCAACCGGAAATTCCAACAACGGACTCTCAAAAGAACTTTTAACAGAACTATTCGCCGGACTCTTAATTGAACTATTAAACGAACTCTCAAATGAAATCTTAAACGGACTCTCAAACGGACTCTTAAACGGACTCTTAAACGGATTCTTAATTGATGAAACGAATTTCGTCAATGGTACCTCCGCAACATATAATTCGTCAAAAATATCACCAAGATCAATCTTTTGATCTTTTGCTAATTCTGTCGGTATTCCATCAACAACTATTTTCTTTTCCGAAAAATTAAGAAACGCCCAAACCGCAAAAAATGCCAAAAATATTATCGCAGCACTAATCCCAATCCGATTTTTGAACAAATAATTCTGCCAATGATTTTTGGGGTAAATTTGTTGCGGATTGATTTGATCCTTCGAGTAACGGTTTTGTTGATTTGATGAAATAATGTTATTGAAATTATCGATATTTTTGTTATCCAATTGGGTATAGGGAAAACGAAGCTCGAGCTCGAGTTTGAGCATATCGGTATAGTATTCCCATAATTTCGGATTTTTCCGAACATACCATGCCGTCCAACGATCAAGAGGTTGGGCGTAATCGAGAGCATAGTTGATCCGGTTCATAAAATAATGTTCAATAAAGTTCATAGGAGTTACTATAAAAATGGTTGAAGTTTTTTTCGGGCGCGGTGGAGTTGAACCCGCACGGCACCTTCATTTTTTCCGATTTTTTCGGCAATCTGTGTCAAAGGCAAATCTTCCTGATAACGAAGTGTCATAATGGTCAATTCCTCCGGTGAAAGATGTTGTTTTGCGAGGTTCCAGAGGTTTTGTTTTTCTTCTTCAATTTCAAGGTGATTTTCCTGTTGGATGACCGGTTCGCCAATACCCTCCAATGACACGGTCTTTTTGTAACGATTTTCCGCAGCCGCCATACGAAACGCAATCCGATGAAGCCAACCCGCAAGTTTTTCACCGGATTGAAGTTGCCCGATCATCTCGAATGCCCGTATCAATGTCCGTTGCGTTAATTCTTCCGCCAGTTCCGAATTGAAAGTAAATCGCAGCAAAAAATAGTAAAGTGTTTCGCGATAACGATGGTCGATGACATCAAATGCTTCGGTTTCGCCCAATCGAACACGATTAACCAATTCGGAATCTGTACAATCTGTACAACTGCGGAAGGGAGATAATTCTCCCTTCACTTTGGTTTTCAATGGATTCATTCGCGGTTTTTAATTTTCTCCGTTACCTGTTGAAGCCCTTTGGCAATGAGTTTCCAAAGTTCAGGATGATCCAATTTTACCGTAACGGACACCTCGGTTCCGGCGGTTTCGATTTGAACTGCTTGCAACAATTCGCGTTTTGGTGAATTTTCTGCAACATTAAATTGGACAAACGCCAACAATCCCCTCAACAAACTACCAAGAGCCTGGGCATCGTCAACGGTTCGTATTGCGGCAATTATTTCAAGTTGCGTAACACTGTTTACATCATGAAGTATTGCTTTAACTTGTTTAATTTTACCAAAAAATTCAGTTTCATTCGAGTTGAGGTTTGCGAGTTTTAGTTGCCGGTTTAGGAAAAGAAAACAAGTTTCTTCGAGAACCAGTTCTTTTTGAGGCAGAGTTGTATCAATTTCGGCGTAACGGCCGCTTTTGAACGCCTTACAATATTGAATAATTTGATCATCATCCGAAAAAAGAACAGCATAACGTCCGGTATTAAGTTTTATTCCGGCGCAACAAAATTCAATGTCACGGTCATGAAATTCAAAATCGAATTTGAGAATAAAATCACCGCCCGGTTCATTGCGAAGGAATTGATAATCTGTTTTTTCCCGAAAATATTTCAAAAATGAAAAATAGGAACGCGGATTTACATCAATAATAAATCCCAATAAACCATCAAATTCCAAATCTAAATCTTTTTTTCGTCCTTGCAACAAATCGGTAATATCTTGTAGATTTTCGTCAATATCATCGTCATCGAAATCTGCCTGAAGTTTGAAAACAATTGCTTCGAGATGTTGAAAAACGGTTTCGATACCGATTTTGGTGGAAATACCGGATTCGAGAAAATTCCTAAGATCATCGACAACCGGTTCAGGCAATCGCTGCTGGAGATTTTGACGTGATAACTCTTTGTCAATTGCTTTATCACAAGTTTTGGTGAAGGCTTCAAAAAACGGTTCCCATTCCGGCAGTGCCGTCAACCGTTTAATGAAATCCGAATTTGCAAACGCTTTGAAATTGTCTTGATACGAAATGATCACAGACCCTTCATCGGCGGCTACAACAGTTGAGGCAAAATAAACAGTCAATAATACTGTTAATGCCCAAACGGAAACAAACAATCGTTTTGTCATAAACAACTCCTGTTTTTTTAAGATTATATTGGGAAAGTTGTATTGGATCGGTAAACACTACACGATCAACTTAACAGTATTTTGATGTTTATCGTTTGGCAGATGTTACAGACACCCCCCCAAAAAAATAGTAGATATTATTCTCTAAACCAGTAGTAACTCCTAAAAGCATGGAAAAAAATCAATAATCTCACTTGCCTATTTTGTGTATTTTGCCTATAATCAAGTTAGAGAAAAGTCTAATATTAAGGACACAAAAATTCTGCTCTTACTAAAAACCGAATTTTAAAATGCAATGAGTCTAGTATGGAAACAGTATGGAAACAGTATGGAAACAGATTGGAGTAAGGATGGAGAAGCGGGAATACGTGTTTGAATCTATGGGGAACTTCTAAAAACCTAATGTAAAAAATTTATTGTTAGAAGGAACGCGGTCGTCTCGACCGCATTTTTAGGAGTTTTTTGTAAAAAAACAGGGCAGGCGAGACGCCTGCGTTCCT